>JAEYZO010000032.1 GCA_023428035.1 Pseudomonadota bacterium
GGAGGCAGCGTTCGCCACGCGGCGGTGACGGCGCGGCGCGGCCGGGCATCGAAGGAGGATCCGCGCGCGCCGGGGTTCAGGGGCCGACGAAGAAGACACCGAGGGCTGACATGGGACTACTGATCGACGGCGTCTGGCACGACCGCTGGTACGACACGACGGCCTCGGGCGGCCGCTTCGTGCGGCAGGACAGCGCGTTTCGGCGGTGGGTCACCGCCGACGGTTCGAGCGGCTTCAAGGCCGAGCCCGGGCGCTACCACCTCTACGTCTCGCTCGCGTGCCCCTGGGCGCACCGCGCGCTGATCTTCCGCGCGCTCAAGGGCCTCGAAGACGCCATCACGGTGTCGGTGGTCGACTGGCGCATGGGCGAGAACGGGTGGGAGTTCAGCCAGCGCGAGGGCTGCGTGCCCGACGCGGTGAACGGCTGCCGCTACCTCTACGAGGTCTACCTCAAGGCGAAGCGCGACTACACGGGCCGGGCGACGGTGCCGGTGCTCTGGGACAAGCGCGAGGGCACCATCGTCTCGAACGAGTCGGCGGAGATCATCCGGATGCTCAACTCGGCCTTCGACGGCTGCGGGGGAGACCCGTCGATCGACCTGTACCCCGAGCGGTACCGCGAGGAGATCGACCGGGTGAACGCGCGGGTCTACGACACGGTGAACAACGGGGTCTACAAGGCCGGCTTCGCGACCACGCAGTCGGCCTACGAAGAGGCCTTCGACGCGCTCTTCGAGAGCCTCGACTGGCTGGAGGAGACGCTCTCTCGCCAGCGCTTCGTCGCGGGCGACCGCGTGACCGAGGCCGACTGGCGGCTGTTCACGACGCTGCTGCGCTTCGACCCGGTCTACTTCGGGCACTTCAAGTGCAACCGTGACCGCGTCGCGGACTTCGAGAGGCTCTCGAACTACCTGCGCGCGCTGTATCAGGTGCCGGGGGTGAAGGAGACGGTGAACCTCCACCACATCAAGCACCACTATTACGAGAGCCACCCCTCGGTGAACCCCACGCGCATCGTGCCGAAGGGGCCGCGGGTCGACCTCGACGCGCCGCACACGTTCGGTGAGGTCTCGCTGCGAGGGTGAGGGCTCAGCGGCCGAAGAGGCGCTTGTACCAGGGGCGCGGAGGCGGTGGGTTCCCCATGATGAGGGGCTCGATCGGCGGCATGGGCATGACCGGCGCGATGGCGCCGGCGAGCATGATCGGTGGCCGCGAAGGCGGGCCGGAGGGCGCGGTAGGGACGTCGGTGAGGCGCGTCCAGGTGTGGGGCAGGCCGTTGAGGCCGAGGAGCGCGAGGGGCGGGATCGCGGACGAGCGCAACGCGGGGGCGGGCCGACGGGCGGTGGGGAGGCGCGTCGGGGCAGAGGTTCCTCCCACGCGTACGAAGAGGGTCATGCGCCCGGTGGGGTCGGGGAGCGGCCACGCGCCGCGTTCCCACAAGGCGAGGAGAGGGGACCAGGGGGAGGGCTGGTCCGCGTACAAGCGCAGCCATGTGAGCGCGAGGGTCGCCGTGTTGACCATCGCGGGCCTCGGGGGGATCGACCACGCGGGGTCGTCGAGGGCGAGGTTGGTCCGCTCGACGGTCCGCTGGAGGCTGACGGCGAAGGCCTCCTGCTCCTCGAAGAGGGCGAGTCGGAGGGGCTCGGCGATGTCGTCGCGGCTGTAGTCGACCGCGCTCTGGCTGAAGGCCTCGGCGAGCGCGACGGTGTATGCGGTCGGCGCGGAGAGGGACTCCCACGCCGCGGCCCAGCGGTCTTCGGCGGCGATGACGTCGCGCTCGACGACGACGAGCGGATCGGGGAGCGAGCGCTCGGTGAAGGGCGCGAGGGCGGCGAGGTGCTCCTCGACGCGGTCGCGGGCCCACTCGACGGCGGCGGGGTCGAGGGCGTCGAGGGCCGCGTCGGGCTGGAGCCAGCGGGCGGCGCAGACGCGCTCGATGAACGCGTCCACGCGAGGGTCGTGGGGGAGCGTCGTGGTCATCCGCGCGATCTCACCGCCGGTCGGAGCGATCGTCAACGCGGCGGGGGTGGCGCGGGGCGAGCGCGATGCGTATGTCGGTGGTCCCGCATCGAGGGCCGGCGACGGCCCTGCGCGGGGCAACGATGATCTCTATCGCCGCCCTCGTAGGAGGGCGCAGAGGAGGACGTGCCATGACGCAGAAGCTCCAAGGCAAGCGGGTCGCGGTGCTGGTGGCCGACGGCTTCGAGCAGGTCGAGCTGACGAAGCCGCGCGAGGCGTTGATGCAGGCGGGCGCCGAGGTGACGATCGTCTCCCCCGCCGACGGCGAAGTGCAGGGGATGAACCACGCTGACAAGGGCGACACCTTCCCGGTGGACCTCGCTCTGGACGTGGCTCACCCCGATCAGTTCGACGCGCTGCTGATCCCGGGCGGGCTGATGAACCCCGACGAGCTGCGCTCGACGCCCAAGGCGCTGGAGTTCGTGAGGCACTTCTTCGACGCGAAGAAGCCCGTGGCCGCGATCTGCCACGGGCCGTGGGTGCTCATCGACGCGGGCGTGGTGCGCGGTCGCACGCTCACCTCGTGGCCGGCGATCCAGACCGACGTGAAGAACGCCGGAGGCAAATGGGTCGACCAGGAGGTGGTCGTCGACATGGGCCTGGTGACGAGCCGCAAGCCCGACGACATCCCGGCCTTCAACAAGAAGATGATCGAGGAGTTCGCCGAGGGCCCGCACACCGGGCGCAAGCGCGACAGGGATCGCGACTCGCAGGTGCACTCGCACTCGATCCACTGAGCGGCGGAGGATAGACCCCGCTACGCCCTCACCACTCCCAGGTGCCGCCCTTGTAGTCGAGGAACTTCCCCGTGTCGGCCATGGTGAGGCCCTCGACCCGCGCGATGATCTTCTTCGCGCTCTCCTCCACGCTGATCGACGCCGAGGGGCCGCCCATGTCGGTCTGCACCCAGCCTGGGTTGATCACCACCGACACGATCCCCTGCCCCTTCAGGTCCATCGCGAGCGAGCGCGACGCCATGTTCAGCGCCGCCTTCGACATCCGGTAGCCGTACCAGCCGCCGCTCGTGTTGTCGCCGATCGAGCCCATCCCCGACGACACGTGGAGGAGCTTCTTCCCCTCGCTCCTCGCGACGGCCGGGAGGAGCGCCTTCGTCACCCGCAGAGCGCCCACGGCGTTCACCGCGATGGTGCTCAGCGCGTCGTCGAGGTCGACCCTCGCCAACGGCCCCGACTTGCCCATCACCCCCGCGTTGTTGATGAGCAGGTCGATCGCCGCGTCGCCCACCGCGCCCGCGAACTTCGCCACGCTCTCGTCGCTCGACACGTCGCACTCCGCGACGATGAGCGCGCCCTCGCCCAGCGCCTTGAGCTCCGCGGCCTCTTCGGGCCTGCGCGCCCCTGCGAACACCGTCGCGCCCTTCGCGAGGTACTGCCGCGCGAGCTCCAGCCCGATGCCCCGGTTCGCGCCTGTGATCGCTACCTTCATCGCCGTGCCTCCCGTCGGTTCAGGGCGCCCCGAGCACCTGGTCGAAGAAGGTGACCAGCTCGCCGTAGGCGCGGATGCGGTTCTCCCTGCGGAAGATGCCGTGGCCCTCGTTCTCGAAGCGGATGTACTCCACCCGGCTCCCGCGGCCCCGCAGCGCCGCCACGATCTGCTCGGCCTCGTGCACCGGCACCCGCGGGTCGTTCGCGCCGTGGATCACGAACAGGGGCGCCCGGATGCGGTCGACCCTGTGAATGGGTGACACGCGCCGCAGCACTTCCCGGTCGTTCGCGAGGGTGCCGTACTCCGCCTCGCGCAGCGCGCGACGGTAGGCCGCCGTGCGCTCCAGGAAGGTCTCGAAGTTCGCGATGCCCACGATGTCGCAGCCCGCGGCCCAGAGCTCGGGGTTCAGCGTGAGCGCCGCCAGCACCATGTAGCCGCCGTAGCTCCCGCCCAGCACCGCGATGCGGTCACCGCGCACGTCGGGGCGCGCGCGGAGCCACTGGTTCACCGCGGCGAGGTCTCGCACGCTGTCTTCGCGGCGCGCTACGTCGTCGAGGTGCGCGTAGCGCTTTCCGTAGCCCGTCGAGCCGCGGACGTTGGGCGCGGCGACGATGTAGCCGTGCCCGACGAGGTACTGGATCACCGGGTTGAAGTAGGGCGTGAACTGCGACTCGGGGCCGCCGTGGACCCACACCACCACCGGCGCGCGCTCCCCCGCCCCGAGGTCCCGCGGGCGGAAGAGGAACACCGGGACGTCGACCCCGTCGAAGCTCCGCACGTGCTCCACCGTGGGCTCCACCAGCGCGCCGGTGTCGACGCCCGCGCGGTCGCTCGCGGTCACCTGCGTCGCCGCCCCCGTCGCGACCTCGACCCGGTACACCTCGGTGCCCGAGGTCGCCCGCGACAGGTCGACGAACAACCACCGACCGTCGCGGGAGAAGTTCAGCGACGAGACCTCCCCCGCGGGGAGGGTGGGGCGCGCGCGCTCGGCGGGGCGCTCGGGGTCGCCCGCGTCGTAGAGCCGGAGCTGGCCGTAGCCGTCGACGTTCCACACCACCGCGAGCACGTCGCCCGCGGGGGAGAGGTCGAGGCCCTCGACGTCGTGCTCCTCCGAGAGCACGAAGCGCGGCCCGTCGGGGGGAGGTCGGTCCGACGGCACCAGGGCGACGTTCATGAACTCCCGCCCCATGTCGCTCACCACGAAGAGCCTCGACCCGTCGGCGGTGAACCTCGGGTTCGCGAAACGGACGTCGTCCGTCGTCCGCGGCGAGACCCGCGCCGTGGTGCCTGCCCCCACGTCGACCACGTAGAGGTCCTGGTCGAAGCTGGAGTGCTCCTCGACCACCGCGAGGCGACGTCCGTCGCGGGAGAACGCGGGGGCCTCGCGGTGCCCGGTGGCCTCGACCACGCGCCGGGGGTTCCCCTCGCCCGCGGGGCGCACGTACACGTCGAAGTGCGCGGCGTCGCGCTCGTTGGAGCTGTACGCGACGAGCCTCCCGTCGGGGCTCACCGCGCCGAAGAGCGTCTTGGCCCCCTCGGGGGTGATCCCCACCGGGTCGCCCCCCGCCGCGGGCTGACGGAACACCCGCGTGTTCTCGTTCCCGCCCTGGTCGCGGCCGGTGAACACCCACTGCCCGTCGGGGCTCCACGCGACGTACTGCACGCGCTCGGTGGCCGTCACCAGCCGTCGCCACGACGACTCCGTGGCGGGCTCCGCGCCCACCGGCGTCGCGTGCGCCTGGGGTAGACCCGAGGCGTCGCTCAAGAAGGCCACCTGCGCCCCGTCGGGTGACGGAGACGGCGCCCACGCGCGGTGGATGTTCAGGAGCGCGTCGAGGCTCGGCCCCGAGCGCGGTCGCCAGGGGGTCGCCTCGGGGGCGCGAGGGGTTGGGGTCGAGCGCGCGCACGCCGGGGCGAGCGCGAGGAGGGTGAGTGCCAGGCCGGTCCGCTTCACGGGGCGGCGACGCTATCACAGGGGCTCAGCGGCGCCGCGACGCCCACTCCGTGGTCTCGACCACGGGCATCTGCAGGGCCCGCTCGCGCTCCAGGTCGAGGTTGCCGACGTGCAGAGACAGCGGCGCCTGCACCCACTTGTAGATCGAGCGCACGAACATCGTGACGAACTTGCTCACCCACCCGTCGATGTCCGCCGCGCTGTCTTCAGGGAACATCGCCCCGAGCGCCTCGCGGATCTCGTCGGGGGAGAGCTTCTCCGCCGCGTAGAGGTGAAAGCACGCGTCGAGCACGCGGAAGGGCATGAGCTCGTCTTCGCCCTTCTGGTTCGCGGCGAGCTCGGGCCCCGCGGGAGCGGACAGGGTCATGGTGATCCCCTGAAAGCCGTGCTTCTCCAGGAAGTACTCCAGCAGGTAGATCACCACGGTCTTGGGCACGTTCGCGAGCACCGCCAGCGCGCCCTCGAGGTCGCCGCCGATGGTCGTGTAGCCCATCGCCTTCTCGCTCATGTTCCCCGTCTGCAGGAACAGCATCCCCGAGGTGTTCGACCAGTTCCACATGCGCTGCGCGCGCACCCGGGCCTGGATGTTCTGCATGGTCAACGGCGAGAGCTCGCCCCCCACCATCGCGCGCGCGGCCTCGGCCTCGCGCATGAAGGCCTCTTCGATGGGCACCACCATGAAGGGCACGCCCAGCTCCTCGCAGATCACCCGCGCGCTCTCGCTGGTGTGGTCCGAAGAGAAGCGCGAGGGCATGTAGAAGGCCCGGAGCATCTCGCCCGTCTTCGCGCGCCGCGCCTCGGGCTCGAGGTGACCCCAGCGCCGCTGCACCCAGCGCCACGCGATGAGCAGGGTGAGGAGCGAGTCACGGCCCCCCGAGAGCGCGATGCCGATGCCCTTGAAGGCCCGGGTCTTCTCGAAGTAGTCGCCGATGCCCATGCCCAGAGCGTCGAGCATGTCGTCGCAGAACTCCTCCCGCGCGGTCCTCGCCGAAGGAGGGCCGGGCAGGAAGAAGCTCCGGTGCGGGGGGTGCGGGTAACGGAGCCTCGCGCGGTCGGCGCCCGGGCCCTGCGCGCGGATCACCCTGGGCTTGACCTCGGAGCGGTCGAAGTCCACGCAGTCGGTGCGCCAGGTGGTGTTCTCGGTGCGGAGGCGTAGCGTGCGGTCGAGGTCCACCACCGCGGCGCTCCACGACTCGCTCCAGCGCGCGGTCTCGACCATGGGCCGGCCGTTCTGGAACACGAAGCCGCCGCCGTCGAAGATCAGGCCGTCGTTGGCCCCCGCCATGTTCACGTAGGCGAGGGTGCACTGGTTGTCGCCCGAGCGCGTGGCGAGCATCTCTCGGCGGGTGCCCATCACCCCCGTGCGAAAGGGCGAGGCAGAGATGTTCGCGATGAGCTCCGCCCCCGCGTAGCACCGCCGTCGCATCGGGCCGTCCGGCGACCAGATGTCCTCGCAGACCTCGACGCCCAGGGTGCCCCAGTCGAACTCGAACACGAGGTCGCCGAGGGGCGCGCCCTCGACCTCTTCGAGCATCCCCGGCAGCGCGCGGGTGAAGGTGCGGGCCTCGTAGAAGACGTTGTAGGTGGGCAGCTTCTCCTTCGGCACCACGCCCAGCACGACGCCCCGGTGCACCACCGCGGCGGCGTTGTAGAGGTGCCCCTTGTGCGACACCGCGAGGCCGATGACGAACACCGCCCCCGCGGCGGCGGTCTCGCTCGCGAAGCGGCGGAGCTCGGCCCACTGGGCCTCGACGAAGCCCCGCCACTGGATGAGGTCCTCCGCGGGGTAGCCGCCGATCACCTGCTCGGGAAGGAGCACCACCGTCGCTCCGTCGGCGGCCATCTCCTTGGCCTGCGTGAGGCAGCGGTCGACGTTCGATCGCACCGAGCCCACCGTCGCGTTCACGCTCCCCAGCCCGATCTTCACCAGTCTCATCGGCACCTCTCGGCGCGCGACGCTATCAGACGCGAACGCGTGCGCGCAGCCACGCGAGGTAGGGGCCGTGACCCTCGCCGTCGAGGACAGGGAGCGCGATCACCTCGGGGAGCTCGTAGGGGTGCAGCGCCACGATCCTCGCGGTGAGCGCGGGCACCCCCGCCGCGGTGGTCTTGATGAGCAGGGTGCTCTCGGCGTCGCGCTCGACCCGGCCCTCCCACTCGTAGAAGCTCTCCACCGCGGGGAGCACGTTCACGCAGGCCGCGAGGCGCTCTTCGATCACGGCCTGGGCGATGCGCGCCGCGTGGTCGGGGGGGCAGTTGCAGAGCACCACCCGATCGCGGGAGGCCAGGGTGAGGGCGAGGCGCAGGGCCCGAGAGAGGCGCTCACGCATCGTCGTCGCCCGCGCGCCAGCGGGCGGGCAGGTCGAGCAGGCCCTCGGAGTGCAGGTGGTCGTAGAAGGCGTCGCACATCACCGAGCACACCGCGGAGAAGACCCTGGGGTCCGAGACGAAGGCGAGGGTCTCCTTGCGGAAGGTCTGGTGGCCGTCGCGCACCCGCTTCACCAGGGGCTCCTGCACGTTGAGCACGAGGGTCTGGAGGAACTGCCGCTCGAAGGTCTCGCGGAAGCGAGGGAAGCCCCGAGGGCCCACCCGGGGCATCCCATGGGCGGAGTCTCCCGCGCGGGTCACGCCGGACTCGCGGACGACGGCCCAGCAGAACTCCCCGATGTTCTCGCGGAAGGCCTCGTGGAAGAACTCCGTGAAGACCTCCATGAGGATCGAGAGGAGCTTCTCGAGCTCAGGGGCCTTCTGCGAGAGGAAGGCCACCTGGAGGTCGCGCTCCAGGCGCTCGAGGCGCTCCAGGGCCGCGTCCTTCACGTCGGGGGACTCGTAGCGGAGGGAGGAGAGGTCGGCGACGATCTTCTGCCGCGAGCGCGCGACGGCGTAGTACACCGCCTGCTCGGGGGTGGAGATCGTGCGCGCGGCCAGCTCCGCGGGGCTCGCGTTGTGCCCCAGCGCGGCCTCGAAGAAGAGCTTGGTCACCCGCCGCGTGAGCGCCGCGAGCTTCACCCGCAAGAAGGTCCCGCGGCGAGGGTCGAGCACCAGCTCCAGGGACTTTCGCAGGACCGCGATGAGGTCGATCTCGCGGTCGGCGCTCGTCTGCGGCGAGGGCTGCGAGGGCCGCTGCGACTGCCGCACGTTGCGGATCTGCGCGAGCTCCGCCACCACCGCCTCGGTGATCGCGTCGAGCTCGGCGTTGGTGCGCTGCTCGGGGTCGAAGTAGATCACCCGCGCGCTCACCTGCTCGTCGCGCAGGCGCATCGCGGCCTGGGCGAGGTCGAGCTTCTCCTGCGTGCTCGCGCCGAGGAGCGTGCTCGCGGCGTCGCTCGGTCGACCCGTCAGCGCAGAGGGCGCGGGGGGCGGAGGCGGCGGCGGCGGCGGGGCCGCGGTAGGCGTGGGCGGCGGCGCGCGTCGCACCAGAGGGATCGCCGGCGCGGGGCGCGGCGGAGGAGGAGGCGGGCCTTTGCGTTCGCTCACAGGTCCGCGCGCGAGTCTAAACTCCGACCATGGTCGACGGTCACTTTTCAGCCCCTCCCCGTGACCCGCTCGGGAGGACATTCCCCGTCACGTGAGTGATTGCCCTGGGGGGCCGCGGGTGCCAGAGTCACCGGCCCCTCCGAGGCCGCTGTGACGCTGCTCGACATCGTCGCCACCCGCGCCCACGTCCACGAGCGGCTGGTGCGGTCCCTGGCGGACCCCGACCTGCCTCGACGCGGCGCCGCCATCGCCCCAGGCACCCTCGCGTGGCCCGAGCTCGTCTCCCGCCTCTGCCTCGCCTGCCTCGGCGATCTCTCGGTCTGCCCCCCCGCGGTCGGCCGCCTCGCGCTCGCCCAGGTGCTCCGCGCCGAGCTCCCCTCCCACGACCCGGCCTTCTCCGAGCGCGTCGGCACCGTCGACGCCTTCGCCCGCGCCCTCGACACCCTCCGCGCCTCCCTCGCCGACCCCGAGTCCGTCGCCCGCGCGGCGACCCTCGCCGCCCCCGACGACGAGGGCACCCGCGAGCGGCTCCGCGCCCTCGCCCGGGTCTTCTCCGCCCACGAGGCCCGCCTCGCCTCCCTGGGCCTCTGCGCCGCCGCCTCCGTCGAGT
>JAEYZO010000057.1 GCA_023428035.1 Pseudomonadota bacterium
GCCGCGCTGGATCCCGAGCTTCACCGCGTCGATCAGGTCGAGCGGCACCTGCCGTCGGACGGCGCTCATCTGCTCGGCGCGCACGCGGCGCTTGGTGAAGGCGTGGGCGCCCATGTCGAGCGTGCCCAGCCTCGCGGCGACCTCCTTCGCGCGGTCGAGGAGCGCGTCGGGCTCCACCAGCTCGTCGAAGAAGCCCGCGGTGAGGGCCGTCTCGGGGGTGAAGTGCTCCGCGAGCACCGTGGCGCGCTGGTACGCCGCGGGGGTCAGCCGCTGGCGCATCACCGTGCAGGGCACGCGCGGCATCGGGAGCCCGATGGCGACCTCGTTGGCGGCGATCTGGAACGCACCGCGAGCGCCGACGATGTAGTCCCCCGAGAGCATCATGAAGACGCCCATCGCGAACGCGTGCCCGTTGCAGGCGACGATCACGGGGAAGGGGTGCTCCATCATCCTCGCGGGGAGCGAGTAGCCCGCGCGGAGCATGGCGAGGGCCGCGGCGCCTCCAGCCTTCAGCACCTTGAGGTCGAAGCCCGCGGAGAAGACCCCCTCGCGGCCCGTGAGGATCACCACGGCGCGGTCTCGCTCGGCGCGCTCGAAGGCGCCGTCGATGGCCCGTAGGACGCCCGTGGGAAGCGCGTTGCGCTTTCCGTCGTCGAGGGTGATGACGGCGACGCCGTCGCGGAGCTGGTACCGAACGCTGTCGTGGCTGGCCATGGACTCGTGACTCCCGTGGAGGGAGCCGGAGTGTAGAGGCAGTCAGCGCCGCGCGAGGAGCATCTGGTCCACCGCGTGGTCCGTCGCCGAGCGCATCGCGCGTCGCACCGCGTCGGCCCGACCCGCGGGCGTATCCACCGACGAGCCCGACACCGTCACCGTCGACGAGGACTCGAACTCATACGCCCTCCCCGGGTACGTCGACACCACCACCGACACCGACACCCGCGCCCGACCCGGGCCCGTGTCGATCGCCTGCACGTTCGCGTCGATCACGTGCCCCCGGCCCATCGCGCGCGCCCCACGCTGCCCCGAGCCCCTCGCCTCACGAGTGACCTCGTTGCGGTCGGCCAGCGCCGCCTCGATGCCCTCGCGCGCCGCCGACTCGACCTCGACCCCCGCGCTCGACGCGACCGCCCCCACGTCGACGTACACCCTCGCGCGACCGGGGCCGCTGACCTCTCCCAGCAGCCCGGTCGGGTCGACCCCAGAGCGCACCGCCAGACCCAGGCCCGCCGTCGTCACCGCCACCGCGGCCGCCGCTCCGAGGAGCCAGCGACGGCTCGCACCGTCTGTTCTCTTCTCCGCTTTGGCCATGGGAAAGGGGTTAACCCCACATGTAGGCGAGGTCAACGCCAGACCCGACGGGTGATACCGTGGCCTGAATGACACACCTCGACCACCGCCCAGACCCCCGCGTGACGGTGTCAGGTCTGTGCCTCACGGCGCGTCCCCGTTGGAGCCATGTCGATGCCACCACCCTCGAGCGTCGGTGACGCGCTCCGACGAGAGCAACCCCTGCCCGCCAGCGCGCAAGGGAGGCTCTGGCTCCACGACGACTTCGTCCGATGGCTCGACGAGGGCGACGGCGCGACCTCGCTCCGCACCCGCGCTCGCCTCGTGCTCTGGCAGATGCTCGCGCAGGGCCGGCCCAACCACGTGAAGACCGTGCAGGGCGCCGGCGCCGGCTGGCTCCGCACCCGCCTCGGCGGCAACAACGGCGCGCAGTTCTACCTCTGGTGGGGGCGCGCTGGGGCCGGGCCCCTCGCGGACATCTCCGTGGGGCAGGGCGACTGTTGCGTGCGCGTCGTGCGGCACCACGACGAGACCAGCCGCGGCCTCGACCCTGGCGTCGCCTCCGAGTGGATCCCCGTCGAGGTGGGCGACCTGCGCGACGCCGCGCTCGCGCCGACCTTCCTCCCGGTGCAGCAGGCCATCGCCGCCGACCCCTCGCTCGTGCGCGTGCTCAAGGGTCAGCCCGGCACCGGAAAGACCACCGCCCTCTGGCTCGCCGCCGAGCGCGTCGCCGCGGGGCGAGTGCTCTACCTCACCCACGGGAGGCGCCTCGCCGCCGAGGCCGAGCGCTACCTCGACCTCCTCCGCCCGGGCGGCGCGCGCTTCGACGTCATGACCTTCGCCGAGCTCCTCGACGAACTCTCGGGCGACGTCGCCGAGCTCCCCACCCCCGAGGCCGCCGCCGAGCGCATGGAGCGCCTCCTCGCCGCCGCGCCGCGCCGCTGGCACCCGTGGGAGCAGCACTACGACGGCCTCCACGCCGAGCTGCACGCGCACCTCGTCGGGGCCGCGCTGCCCCACGCGTTCCGTGACCTCCCCCCCGCGACGGGCAGGGCCCTCACCCGCGAGGCGCACCTCAGGCTCCGCGAGCGAGACATCGGCGAGCGCGCCGCCCGCGCCGCCCACGAGGCCGCGGAGTACCTCACCCACCTGCCCGACTTCGGGGCCCTCTTCGCCGGGCCCACCCGCGCCCGCGCCGCCCTCGACCGCGTGCTCTCAGGCACCCCGCTCCCCGCGCGCCTCGACGACGTCTCCGCCGTGATCGTCGACGAGGTGCAGGACCTCACCCTCGTCGAGTGCGCCCTCGTGGTCGAGCTCGTCGCCGCGCTGCGCCGCGCGGGCCGCGCCGACGTCTCCCTCACCGTCGCCGGAGACGAAGGGCAGACCGTGCGCCCCACGGACTTCTCCTGGGGGCGCCTCTCGGACCTGGTCTCCGCGCGCCTCGGGGCGAAGAGCGAGCACGACCTCCTGGGCAACGTGCGCTCACCGCGCACCATCGCCGCGGTGATCCAGCGCTCGTGGTCGCTCTACCGCGCCCTCGACCGGCAGGCTCGGCCCCGAGGGAGGGCCGAGGTCGAGGTCGAAGAGACGGGGCCCGGCCGCGTCGCGCGGTGCAGGGTCAGCACCGAGGTCGAGCGAGACGCCCTCGTCGACGCCTTTCGACGGATGCCCGGCGCCGCGCTGGTCTACCCGGGCTCGCGCCTCCCTGAGTCGTGGCGCGCCGTCGAGCCCCGACCCTGGACCAGCGACGCCATCAAGGGACTCGACTTTCAGGTCGTGGGCGTGCTCGCCGCGGGGGAGCGCGTCGCCGCCCGCAAGCGCCTCGCCGCGGATCGCAACGACGCCCTCTCGGTCTCCCGCGCGCGGGCCCTCGCCGACCACCTGCGCGTCGCCCTCTCTCGCGCCACCGACACCCTCGTGCTCGTCGACGTCGACCTCGACGGAGCGGCCCCCCGCGACGCCGCGGCGGAGCTCTGCGTGGGCGACGACGGCGAGGCCCTCGACGGCGTGCTCGGCGAGCTCTCGGTGCGAGACCTCTGCGAGCTCCTCGCGCGAGACGACGTCCCCACCGCCGACCTCGTGCTGGAGCACCACCGCTCCATCACGGCGCTGCTCCTCGAAGACCCCGAGCGCGCCCTCAACGAGGCCCGCGTCGCGGTGGGCCTCCTCGGCTCGGCGCGCACCCCCGGTGCCGTCTCCGACGTCACCGTGCGGGCCGAGACCTGTCGCCTCCGGGGCGTCGCCGCGCTCCTCGTCGCCGCCGACCGCGCCCCCGACGCGCCCGACCGCGAGAAGCTCTTCCGCGAGGCGAACACCTGGCTGCACAAGGCCGACGCCTCGCGCGAGGCCCGCGCCGCCCTCCTCCTCCGCGACGTGCTCGCGCGCGGCCGCAACGAGGTCGACGACGCCCTCGCGCTCGCGAAGCTCCTGCCCGAGCTCTCCCGCGCCTCCGAGGCCGACGCCGTCCTGCGGCGGTGCCTCGTGCGCTGGAGCCGCGACGCCGCCGAGGCCCCGCTCCCCGAGGGCGTGGCGCACCGCAAGCGCCTCGTCGACGCCCTCGACTCGCTCTGGCTCTCCCTGGGCG
Source organism: Pseudomonadota bacterium (assembly GCA_023428035.1). Classification (GTDB taxonomy): domain Bacteria; phylum Myxococcota_A; class Polyangia; order Polyangiales; genus JAEYZO01. Next base: position 3,875 of record JAEYZO010000057.1, read on the forward strand.
AGCGGCACCCCGACCTCGGGGCCTTTCGCGCCAAGGCCCGGGCGCGCGCGGGGGCGGCCCTCCTCG
>JAEYZO010000082.1 GCA_023428035.1 Pseudomonadota bacterium
CGGTGCGCACCGCGCGGGGGCTCACCGAGGCGGGCTTTCCCACCGCGGTGATCGGCAAGGCCATCGCGCGGCTGCGGGATGAGATGCCCGACCTCGCGCAGCCCCTCACCGACGCCCGCGTGGGGAGCTCCGGCGCGCAGCTCCACGCCCGGCGAGACGGCGTGAGCTTCGACCCCGCCACGGGGCAGGTGCTCATGGACTTCGACGTCCGCGCGCTGCGCGACGACGTGGTGCGGGTGCTCAAGCCCCGGCGCTCTCCCCGCGCCGACGAGGCCTACGCCCTCTACCTCGAGGGCCTCCGCCTCGACGAGGACGAGACCACCCGCGAGCGCGCCGAGGAGGCCTACCGCAAGGCCGTCGCCCTCGACCCGCAGCTCGCCACCGCGCTCACCAACCTCGGAAACCTCCGCCTCCTGGCGGGCGACCGCGACGAGGCCGAGGGGCTCTACCGCCGCGCCCTCGCGGCGGACCCCTCGCAGCCCGAGGCGCCGTACAACCTCGCGTACCTCCTCGTCGAGCGCGCCGAGCGCCGCGAGGCCGTGCCCCTCTTCGAGCGGGCCATCGCCCTGCGACCCGACTTCGCCGAGGCGCACTACAACCTCGCCATGGCCCTCTCGGAGCTCGGCGACGACGAGGCCGCGCGCCCGCACTGGCGGCGCTACCTGGAGCTCGATCCGACGGGCCCCTGGAGCCCCATCGCGCGGCACCACCTCACGCGCTGAGCGCGCAGACGGTGGCGCCGCGGGAGAATCTCAGGGAGTCTCTGCCCTCCGGGCGCTCGCGCCCCGCGGTGAAGCCGTGAAAGAGCCGTCACGCAGCCCGCCCGCCGAGCCTTCGCCCTTCGCGCGCCCTGTCGTCGCGATCGCCTGGACCCTCGCCGCCGTCGCGGTGATCACGGTGGTCAAGCACCTGGCGTCGAGCTACCTCGCGTTGCCGGCGCCCTACCTCCTGTACTTCATCGCGATCCTCGTCGCGGCGTTGCAGGGCGGCTGGCCCGCGGGGCTCGTGGCGACCTTCGCGTCGGCTCTCCTCGGGAACTACTTCTTCATCGAGCCGTACCGGGAGTTCTCCCTCACGCTCAGCAGCGTGGGCCGCGGGGTGCTCTTCACCGTCGAAGGCGTGCTGATCTCCTTCATGACGGCGCGCGCGCAGGTCGACCGGCACCGCGCCCGCGAGGCGGCCCGCGCGGCGGAGCACTCCCTCGCGCGCCTCGAGGGCGTGCTGCGCTCCATCGGCGACGCGGTGATCGCGACGGACCTCGAGGGCAGGATCACCTTCGCGAACCCCCACGCCGAGTCGCTCACGGGCTGGCCCCGGCAGGAGGTCGAGGGCAGGCCCCTGCGAGACGTGCTCTCGGTGGTCGACGAGGCCACCGGAGACGAGGTCGAGCCCTCCCACGCGGAGTCGATCGTGGGCCTCGACGCGACGCGGCCCTCGCGGGAGCACGCGCTGGTCTCCCGCGACGGGGCGCGGGTGAGCATCGACGACGCGGTGGCGCCGATCCGCACGGCGGGGGGCGAGCTCGTCGGCTCGGTGCTGGTGATGAGAGACGTCTCCCGCGCCCGGGCCGAGGAGCGAGCGCGGGCCTTCGTGACGCAGGCCACGTCGGAGCTCGCGTCGTCCCTCGACTACCGCAAGACCCTGACGACCGTGGCGCGCCTCGCGGTGCCCGCCATCGCCGACTGGTGCGCCGTCGACATGCTGGAGGGCGACGAGCTCCTGCGCCTCGTGATCGAGCACGTCGACCCCTCGAAGGTCGAGCTCCTCTACGAGATCGACCGGCGGTACCCGCCAGACCCCGCGGCCGCGTCGGGTCGCTACGCGGCGCTGCGCTCGGCCGAGCCGGTGTTCGTGTCGGACTTCTCCGACGCGACCCTCGACGCGATGGCGCGCGACGGCGACCACCGCGCCCTCCTGCGGCGGCTTGGCGTGCGGTCGTACGTCTCGGTGAGGCTGGCGGCGCACGGCGCGCCGGTGGGGGTGCTCACCCTCGCGACGGGCGAGTCGGGGCGGCGCTACACCCTCGACGACCTGCGCCTCGCCGAGGCCCTCGCCGACCGCGCGAGCCTCGCCATCGCCAACGCGCGGCTCTTCGACGAGGTGGCCCGCACCCGCACCGAGGCCGAGCGCGCCAACCGCGCCAAGGACGAGTTCATGGCCATGCTCGGCCACGAGCTGCGCAACCCCCTCGCGCCGATCCTGACGGCGCTGCAGCTCATGCGCCTTCGCGGCGAGGCGGCCTTCGAGCGCGAGCGCTCCATCGTCGAGCGGCAGGTGAAGCACGTCGTGGCGCTCGTCGACGACCTGCTCGACGTGTCGCGCATCACCCGCGGCAAGATCGACCTCGCGCTCGAGACCGTCGAGGTCGCCGACGCGGTGGCCAAGGCCCTGGAGCTCGCGGGCCCGCTCATCGAGGAGCGCCGCCACGCCGTCCGGCTCTCGGTGCCGCGGGGGCTCTACGTCGAGGCCGACCCGGTGCGCCTCGCGCAGGTGGTGTCGAACCTGCTGACCAACGCGGCGAAGTACACCGACCCCGGGGGCCACATCGAGGTGCACGCCGAGCGCGGCGACGAGGGGGTGACCCTCTCGGTGAAGGACGACGGCGTGGGCATCGAGCCCGAGCTCCTCCCGGCGGTCTTCGAGCTCTTCGTGCAGGGCGACCAGGCCATCGACCGCTCGAAGGGCGGGCTCGGGCTCGGGCTCGGGATCGTGAAGAACGTGGTGGAGCTGCACCGCGGCGCCGTCGAAGCCCTGAGCGAGGGGCCGGGTCGAGGGAGCGAGTTCCGCGTGCGGCTGCCCGCGGCGCCGTCGCCGTCGTCGGTGGAGTCGTCGGTGAGCGCGGCCTCGCTGCACCCGCCGCCGGGCGACGGGGCGCGGGTGCTGGTGGTCGACGACAACGCCGACGCGGCGGAGCTCCTCGCCGAGGCCCTCCAGATGCTCGGCCACGAGGTCTACACGGCGCCGGACCCGGCCGAGGCCCTCGCGCTCGCGCCCACGGTTCTCCCTCGGGTGGCGCTCCTCGACATCGGCCTGCCGGTGATGGACGGCTACGAGCTCGCGGGGCGCCTCCGCGCGCTGCCCGAGCTGTCAGGCTGCCGCTTCGTCGCGGTGACGGGCTACGGCCAGCCGGCGGACAAGGCCCGCGCGCGCGACGCGGGCTTCGACGAGCACCTCGTGAAGCCCGTGTCGATCGACGAGGTGATGCGGGTGGTGACGAAGCTCCTCGCGTGACCGTTGCGCGCCCCGCGGCGCGGTCGCTATACCGCTCAGCCCCTTGTCGATGGAGCGAGCGATGGCGCTGGACCTTGTGAGAGTGATCGCCGAGGAGCTCGCGCTCCCGGCCGCGGGCGTGCGGAGCGTGGTGGACCTCCTCGCGGAGGGCGCGACGGTGCCCTTCATCGCGCGCTACCGGAAGGAGGCCACGGGCGGCCTCGACGAGGTGCAGATCCGCGCCGTCGAGGAGCGCCACGGGTACCTCCGCGAGCTCGAGGACCGGAAGAAGACCGTGCTCGAAGAGATCGATCGGCAGGGCAAGCTCACCGACGAGCTCCGCGCGAAGGTCGCCGCGTGCGCGTCGAAGGCCGCGCTCGAGGACCTCTACCTCCCGTACAAGCCCAAGCGGCGCACGCGGGCGATGATCGCGCGGGAGAAGGGCCTCGACCCCCTCGCCCAGCGGGTGCTCGCGCAGCCCCCCGACGGAGACCCGAGCGCCGAGGCCGCGGCCTTCGTCTCCCCCGACAAGGGCGTCGAGTCGGTGAAGGACGCCCTCCAGGGCGCGAGGGACATCGTCGCCGAGGTGGTGGCCGAGACCGCCGTGGCGCGCGCGTACGCCCGCAAGCTCTTCGTCGACGAGGGCGTGCTCGTGGTGACGAAGGCGCCGGAGGTCAGCGGGCCGACGAAGTTCGAGATGTACTACGACTTCCGCGAGGCGGTGCGCGCGATCCCCTCGCACCGCTTCCTCGCGGTGCGGCGCGGCGAGACGGAGAACGTCTTGCGGTCTGACATCGAGGTCGACGTCGCGAAGGCCGTCGCCGAAGTCAGCCGCATCGCGGGCCGCAAGGGCTCGTCTCCCTGGGCGGGCGAGATGGACCTCGCGGTGAGCGACGCGTGGCGACGTCTCCTCGCCCCGTCGGTGGAGACCGAGGTGCGGCTGGAGCTCAAGGCCCGCGCCGACCGCGAGGCCGTCGAGGTCTTCGCGCAGAACCTCCGCGCGCTGTTGCTGGCCGCGCCGCTCGGGCCTCGCGTGGTGATCGGCATCGACCCTGGCCAGCGCACGGGCTGCAAGTACGCGGTGGTCGACGACGCGGGGCGCCTCCTCGACCACGGGGTGCTCTACCTCGTGCAGGGAGACAACGCGCTCCAGCGCTCCCGCGACGAGCTCCGCGCGCTGGTGGCGAAGCACAAGCCCGTCGCGGTGGCGGTGGGCAACGGCACCCACGGCCGCGAGACCGAGGGCTTCGCGCGGGAGGTGGTGGGCACGGGGTCGGGCGCGCCCTTCGTGGTGCCGGTGAGCGAGTCGGGGGCGAGCGTGTACTCCGCGAGCGAGGTGGCGAGGGAGGAGTTCCCCGACCTCGACCTCACGGTGCGCGGCGCGGTGTCGATCGCGCGACGTCTGCAGGACCCGCTGGCCGAGCTGGTGAAGGTCGACCCGAAGTCCATCGGCGTGGGGCAGTACCAGCACGACGTGTTTCAGCCGCTGCTCAGCAAGAAGCTCGACGAGGTGGTGGAGAGCTGCGTGAGCAGCGTGGGCGTGGAGCTCAACACCGCGAGCGCGCCCTTGCTCTCTCGCGTCGCGGGCATCGGGCCGACCCTCGCGCGGCGCATCGTGCAGCACCGGGAGAAGACCGGCGCCTTCCGCTCCCGCAAGGCGGTGTTGGACGTGGCCGGGCTCGGGCCCAGGACCTTCGAGCAGTGCGCGGGCTTCCTGCGCGTACGCGACGGGGAGCACCCCCTGGACGCCTCGGCGGTGCACCCCGAGCGCTACGCCCTGGTGGAGCGCGTCGCGAAGGACCTCGGCGTCGAGGTGCGCGCGCTGGTCGCCAACGCCGACCTCCTGCGGCGCATCGACTGGAAGCGCTACGCGAGCGGCGACGTGGGGGAGTTCACCCTCCGCGACATCGCCGCGGAGCTCGACAAGCCGGGGCGCGACCCGCGCGCGAGCTTCGAGCCGCCGAGGTTCCGCGACGACGTGCGCACGATGGAGGACCTCAAGCCCGGGATGTCTCTGGAGGGCGTGGTCACCAACGTCACGGCCTTCGGCGCCTTCGTCGACGTGGGCGTGCACCAGGACGGCCTCGTGCACGTCTCGCAGCTCGCCGACCGCTTCGTGAAGGACCCGGCGGAGGTCGTGCGCCCCGGCGACAAGCTCAAGGTGCGGGTGATCGAGGTCGACCTCGCGCGCAAGCGCGTCTCCCTCACGGCTCGAAGCGGCGAGCTACCCAAGGGCGGCGGCGCCCCGCGCCACGAGCCCCAGCAGGGCCGCCGCGGCGGGCGCGACGCTCCACCTCAGAAGCCCGCGCCGCAGGGGGAGTTCAAGAACAACGCCTTCGCTCGGCTGCTGAAGAAGTAGCGGCCGCCGCGCCCGCGCGGCGTGGTAGTGCGTCGAGGGTGCACGGCGGAAGGACCTTCCTCGAAGACCTCGCGCTCGCGCTCTGCGTAGCGGCGGTCACGACCGTGCTGTTCCAGCGGCTTCGCCTGCCGGTGGTGCTGGGCTACCTCGTCGCGGGGGTGATCGTCGGGCCGCACATCAGGGCCGTGCCGCTCTTCGCCAACGCCGAGCGCATCGAGGAGCTCTCGGAGCTCGGCGTCACCCTGGTGATGTTCTCCGTCGGCCTGGAGTTCACCGTCGGGCGGCTCGTCCGCACCATCCCCACCGCGGGCCTCACGGGCCTCGTGCAGATGGGCACCATGATGACCCTCGGGTACCTCGTCGCGGGCGCCCTGGGGTGGACGCCCCACGAGCGGGTCTTCACCGGCGCGATGCTCGCGGTGTCGAGCACCATGGTCGTCGCGCGGGTCTTCTCCGAGGAGTCCGTGCGCGGCCGCGTGGCCGACCTGGTCTTCGGCGTGCTCGTGGTCGAAGACGTCGTCGCCGTGGTGCTCCTCGCGCTCCTCACGGGCCTCGCGTCGGGCGCCGGCCTGCCCGTCTCGGAGCTCGGCGGCACCCTCGGCCGTCTCGGGGGCTTCCTCGTGGCGATGCTCCTCGCGGGCTACCTCGTGGTGCCGCGGGCGATCCGCTTCGTGACCCGGCTGGGCTCGCCAGAGACCCTCCTCGTCGCGAGCGTGGGGGTCTGCTTCGCCTTCGCCCTCACCGCGCAGAGGGCGGGCTACTCCGTGGCCCTCGGGGCCTTCGTCGCGGGCTCCCTCGTGGCCGAGTCGGGGGAGGGCCACCGCGTCGAGCGCCTGGTCTCCCCCGTGCGAGACGTCTTCGCCGCGCTCTTCTTCGTCTCCGTCGGGATGATCGTCGACCCCGCGCGGGTCTGGGCGCACCTGCCCGCGGTGCTCGCCCTCACCCTCGTGGTGCTCGTCGGTCAGGTCGTCTCCGTCACCGGCGGCGCGCTCCTCTCGGGCTACGACCTCCGCACCTCGATGCGCGCGGGGATGAGCCTCGCCCAGATCGGCGAGTTCTCGTTCATCATCGCCACGCTCGGCCGGAGCGACCGCGCGGTGGGCGACCACCTCTACCCCGTGGCGGTGGCCATCGCGGTGGTGACGGCCTTCACGACGCCGGTGATGGTGCGCCGCGCCGAGCGCGCGGCCTACGCCGTCGAGCGGAGGATGCCCCGGCCGCTGCAGACCTTCCTCGCGCTGTACGGGGCGTGGCTCGAGCGGCTGCGCGCGGGGAGCGCCGACACCCAGCGTTCGAGGCGTCGCCGGGTGGTGCGGGTGCTGGTGCTCGACGCCGTCGCGATCACCGCTATCGCGGTGACGCCCTCTGCGGCGATGAAGTCCGCGGTGGGCTTCGCGGCGCGGCACGCCCTGCCGCCCGTGGTCGCGAGGTTCGCCCTGGTGAGCTTCGCGGTGGCGCTCGCGGCTCCCTTCATCGTGGGCGTGACCCGCGCGGCGCGCGCCCTCGGCGGCATCATGGCCGTCGCGGCCCTGCCCGACGC
>JAEYZO010000099.1 GCA_023428035.1 Pseudomonadota bacterium
CTACCCCAGCGCCGAGCGCGTGGTGCCCGGCCACGGCGACCACGGCGGGCCGGAGCTGCTCACCCACACCCTGCAGCTCGCGGAGCGCGCCGCCCCGCGCTGACCGACGTCGCCGTCGCGAATCCACCGTCGACCCCGCGCGGGTGGGCGCAGCCCCCCCACCGCTCACGCGAGCCCCACCGTCTCACCGGGGGGAGCTCGTATTACGATCGCCGCCATGCGCACCGTGATCGCCACGCTGGTCGCCGCGTACCTCCTCGCCGCGTGCGGCACCGGACGCACCCTCGACGGCGACTCCGACGCGGCGGTGGAGCCCACCGACGACCTCGGCGACGAGACCTGGGACTGGGGCGACGACCCGCCCCCGCCCGGCGAGGGCGAAGACGACCCGCTCCCCGAAGAAGACGGCGGCGTCAAGCCCCCCGAGGTCGAGCCCTGGCCCGAGGACGCGGGAGAACCGCCGGACCCGGAGCCGCCCCCCGAAGACGACGCGGGCGCGCTCCCCGGTGAAGACGCGAGCGTGCCCTTCCCCGAAGACGCCTCGACGCCGCTCCCGGGCGACTGTCACACCGGCGCGGGGCCGCTGAACTGGTCTTGTGATGGCCCCATCGCGGGGCAGCACTGCGTGAACGTCAACGAGCCCTCGGACCGCGACGGGTGGAGCGACAACCACGTCTGCTCCACCGTCGACATGGGCCTGCGCTGGTCGCACAGCGGGCCCATCGCGGGGATGCGCTGCACGGCGATCAACGAGCCCGGCGACCCGGCCGGGTGGAGCGACAACCACCTCTGCCTCCCGAGCGACAGCCCCTTCACCGTCGGGTGGAGCGCCGCGGGCCCCATCCCCGGTCGCTTGTGCTTCCCCGTGGTCGAGCCCTCGGAGTCGCCCCTCTGGAGCGACAACCACCTCTGCGTCTGGTGGAACCTCAACGACCCCGATCCCCCGCCCCTCCCCCGCTACCGCGCCGTCTTCTCGTCGCGCTCCGGCACCAACACCGCCGACGGCGCCGTCGAGGACGCCATCGTCGACCTCATCGAGCGCGCCGTGCCCGCGTCGCGCGTCCGGGTGGCCGTCTTCCGCTTCACTCGCTCGCGCCCCGCCACGGCGCTCATCCAGGCCGCGCAGCGCGGCGTCGACGTGCGGGTCGTCGTCGACGGCGACGCCGACGAAGGCGCGGGCAGCGAGGTCCCACGACTGATCTCGATGCTCGGCCGCTCGCGCGTGACGGTCTGCGGCGCCCCCGGGAGCGCCTGCGTCGGCACGGGGATCATGCACCACAAGACCTTCCTCTTCTCGCAGCTCGACGACGGCTCGCGGAACGTCGTGGTTCAGGCGTCGCACAACCTCACCCACGGCCAGCTCACCCGGCACAACAACGCCGTCATCGTGCGCGGCGACTCGAACCTCTTCGCGGCCTACGAGCGCGCCTTCGCCGACCTGCGGCGCGACGTCGTGCGCGCGGGCTACTACCGCGTCGCCAACGGGAACTTCCGCACGCGCGGGTACTACTTCCCCCGCGATTCGGGAGACACCGTGGCGGGCGTGATCGACGGCGTGTCGTGCGCGGGCACGGCGCGGATCCGGGTCGCGATGGCCTTCTTCACCGACGCGCGCCTGCAGGTGGCGCGGGCCCTCGCGCGGCGAGCGCAGGCGGGCTGCGACGTGCAGGCTGTGATCGGCAACGCGGGCCTCCCCGCGGGGCGGAGGGTGCTGGAGGCGCTGCGCGGCGGGGGGGTGCGCGTGACGCTCTACCCCGCCCGAGGAGGCAACTGGGCCCTGCACTCGAAGTACCTCCTCATCGACGCCCGCTACGCCGGGTCGAGCGCGAACCGACGGCTGGTCTTCACGGGCTCGCACAACTGGACCGGCGGCGCGCTGCGCCGGAACGACGAGACGCTGCTCCGCGTGGAGAACGACGACGTCTTCGCGGCCTTCATGGCCGACTGGGCCCACGTGCGGGAGTCCGCCGGGAGGCGGTGACCCGCGCCGCCCTTCCCCCTCTCCCACGTCCCGCGTCATCCTCGGGACGCGCCGCCCGCACCGCGGCGTTCACGCACCATGCGCCCCTCGTCACGCCTCCTCCGCGCGCTCTCGATCGCCTGCGTCGCGGTCGCGCTCGTCGCTCAGGTGCGCTCCCCCACCCACTGCCTCGCCGTCTTCGCGTGGCTCGCCGTGGTGCTCGCCGTGGGGCCGCGGATCAACGCCGGCACCGGCGCGCAGATCATCCTCATGGGCTTCGCCGCCCTCGGCGCCGTCTTCGTCGCGCAATCCACCGCCCTCGGCGACGACGACCACCGCCCCCGCCTCGTCGAGAACTTCGCCGTCGCCGCCACGGCCCTCTTCGCGGCGACCTCGGTGCGCCGCGCCGTGAAGGCCACCTTCGGCGACGTGCGCGCCGACTTCGCCATCGACGCCTTCGCCCTCGTCGCCTGCGCCCAGGTGCGCCTCCACCCCCTCGCGGTCGCGTCGCTCGGCGCGTGGCTCATCGCCTCGCTCCTCGCGCTCCGCACCGAGGGGGGCGCGGCGCTCCCGCTCCGACGGCTCCCGAGACGTCACCACCTCGCGCTGCCGCTGATGGTCGCGGTGACCGCCGCCCTCGCGGTCGGCGCGTCCAAGGGCTTGCGCGAGTTCTACGGGTGGGTCTCCGCCAGGATGATCCACGCGCTGGAGGACGACGTCTCCAGCGGCTTCGACGACCGCTTCGACCTCGGGTCGCTCTCGACGCTGCTCCAGTCCGAGGAGCTCGTGCTGCGCGTGCAGGGCCCCGCGCCGGAGCACCTCCGCGGGAGCACCTTCGACCGCTACCAGCGCGGCCGGTGGCGGAGCTCCCGCGGCTTCGCCCACCGCATCGTGCGCGTGCCCCGCGGGCCCCTCGAGGGCGACGGGGTGATCTCCGTCGAGCGCGTCGGAGGCGTCGGGGGATGGTACTTCCTCCCCCTCGACACCGGGCGCTTCGCCACGGGAGAAGGCGGCGCGCGCCTCGACCCGCTGGGCACCGTGAGGGCCATCCCCGGCGACCCCGGCAACCGCTGGTGGGTCACGCTCGGCCCCCGCGACGCGCTCCTCGCCGACCCCCCCACCGCGCGCGACACCGAGGTGCCGCAGGACCTCGTCGACCCGCTGACCTCCACCGCGCGGTCGTGGGCCGAGGGCGCCCGCGGCAACGACGCGGTGATGGCCCGCCTGAGCGACGCGCTGCGCTCGCGCTACCGCTACTCCTTGCGCTTCCAGCGGGGCCGCACCGACCCGGTGCTGGACTTCCTCTACGTGCACCGCGAGGGGCACTGCGAGTACTTCGCCTCGGCGCTCGCCCTCCTCGGCCGGGCGATGGGGGTCCCGACCCGCGTGGTGGGCGGCTACCGCGTGGCCGAGCGCAACCCCTACACGAACGAGTGGATGGTGCGCGAGATGAACGCCCACGCCTGGGTCGAGGCCTGGGGCGACGACGGCCGCTGGCACACCTGGGACGCGACGCCCTCCGACGGCCTCCCGCAGAACCAGCGGCACCACACCGAGCGCTGGCGCGGCGTGCGCGAGGCGCTCTCCTTCTGGGCCGCGGCGGCGCAGCGCTGGGTGCTCGCGCGCACCGCGTGGCAGCTCCTCGGCGCGGCGGGCGTGATGCTCGCGGTGTGGCTGGTCTACCGTCGGTTTCAGCCCGCGGAGCGAGAGTCCGGCGCCCGCGGCGACCCGCGCGACCTGCCGACGCCGGCG
>JAEYZO010000124.1 GCA_023428035.1 Pseudomonadota bacterium
CCCGCGCGTAGCGCGCCGCGCCTTCAGCGTCGCCCGCGGCGTGGCGCGCGTAGGCCATCCCGTTGGCGCGGCGGCACAACGCGAAGGCCGGAACCCCCTCGGTTGGCAGCGCGCGGTACAGCGCCTCGGCGCCCGCGTGGTCCACCGCGCCGCCGCGGCCCTTGTTCAACTGCCACGCGCGCTGGTCGACCCAACGCGCGCGCAGGCACGCCCGCTCTCCGTCGTCGTGTACGCCGTCGAGGAGGGGCTCCACCGCGTCGAGGAGCGCGCTCACCGCGTCGGGAGCCTCGCGGCTCGCCACGAAGGCGTCGGTGAGGAGCAGCTCGACGCGAGCCGCGACGGGCGCGCTCCCCGCGATGGGGCGACAGGTCGCGAGCAGACGACGCGCGTCGTCCATGCGCGCGGCGCGAAGCGCGCAGCTCACCCGCGCCAGCAGCACCCACAGCGCCGTGCGAGGCGCCGTGCTCACGGGAGGGACGTCCCACACGCGCAGGAGGTCTTCACACAAGGGCACGGGCAGGTCGGTGAAGCGCGAGTGGTAGGCGCCCAGCCACGACGCCCGCGCCTCTACCGCGCCAGGGACGCCGAAGAGCGCGAGGCAGCGCCGACCCCACGCGCCGCCGTCTCCGGTCTCCTTCGCCCGCAGACGTCGCAGCGCGCGCTCGATCGAGGCGACGTCGTCGCGGTACCCCCGCGACTCCGAGAGGCGCTCCGCGGCGCGCGCCAGCGACCCCTCGGTCGCGATCAACCACGCGACGTACTCGCTCCAACTGAAGCCAGCGAGGGAGACGTCGCTCACGGCCCGATCGCCCCCGCCGCGCGGAGCGTCGCGATGGCGCCGTCGTCGAGCGAGAGCACCTCGCGCAGCACCGCGTCGGTGTGCTCCCCCAGCTCCGGCGGCGCAGATCGGTAGCTCACCGGCGTGCGCGACATCCGTACCGGGTTCGCCACCGATGGAACCGTCTCGAGCCGTGGGTGCGCGAGTTCTACCCGAGCTCCCCGCGCGATCACCTGCGGGTCGGCGAAGACCTCGGCCATCGACCGCACCGGGCCGCACGGGACGCCCACGGACTCCAGCGCGCTCACCCACTGGTCGGTGTCGCGCGTCGAGAGCGAGCGTTGCAGCTCGGCCATCACCTCGGCGCGATGGCGCACGCGGGACGCGTTGGTGGCGAAGCGAGGGTCGACTGCGAGCTCACCGCGCCCGATCACCTCGCAGAGCCGCGCGAACTGAGGGTCGTTGCCCACCGCGACGATCACCGTCCCGTCGCGCGTCGCGAAGGCGTCGTAGGGGACGATGCTCGGGTGCGCGTTTCCTCTACGCGACGGCGACACCCCCGTGGTGAGGTAGTTGAGCGCCTGGTTCGCCATCGCCGCGACCTGCACGTCGAGGAGCGCGAGGTCGATGTGCTGGCCCTCCCCCGTGCGCTGCTTGTGGAAGAGCGCCGCGAGGATCGCGTTGGTCGCGTAGAGCCCCGTCATCACGTCGGCGAGCGCCACGCCGGCCTTCATGGGCTCCCCGTCGGCCTCGCCCGTCACGCTCATCAAGCCGCCCATCCCTTGAATGAGGAAGTCATAGCCCGCGCGCTGCGCGTAGGGCCCGGTCTGACCGAAGCCCGTGATGGAGCAGTAGACCAGCGAGGCATTGATCGCCGAGAGCGAGGCGTGGTCGAGGCCGTAGGGCGCGAGGCCTCCGACCTTGAAGTTCTCCACCACCACGTCGCTGCGCCGCGCGAGCTCGCGCACCACCCGCTGCCCCTCGGGGTGCGCGAGGTCGACGGTGATCGAGCGCTTGTTGCGGTTCGCGCAGAGGAAGTACGCGGAGACGTCCGAGTCGCTGCCGTCGGGATTCTTCGCGTAGGGAGGGCCCCAGCCGCGGGTGTCGTCTCCGGCGCCGGGGCGCTCGACCTTGATGACGTCAGCGCCGAGGTCGGCGAGGGTCTGCGTGGCCCAGGGGCCCGCGAGCACGCGGGAGAGGTCGAGCACGCGCACGCCGTCGAGAGCCGCGGTCATCGCGCGCGAGGGTAGCGCGCTCGCTCCACGAAGGGAGACACTCGCCCGCATGGCCGCCTTCGACTGGACTCCGCTGGGTGTGACCGCGCCGCTCTCGCGCGAGGAGGTCGAGGCGCGGGCGGCCGCCCTCGTCGGTCGGATGTCGGAGGACGACAAGCTCGCGGTGGTGTCGGGCGACACGCCCTTCTGGCCTGGCGTCACCGAGATGGTGACCGCGTACAACACCCGCCCGTGGACCGCGGGGGAGATCCCTTCGCTGGGGGTTCCAGGGCTGCGCTTCACCGACGGGCCGCGGGGCGTGGCGCTCGGGGCGTCGACCTGCTTCCCGGTGGCGATGGCGCGGGGCGCGACCTGGGACCCGCCGCTCGAGGCGCGGGTGGGAGACGTCATCGGCGTCGAGGCCCGCGCGCAGGGCGCCAACCTCATCGGGAGCGTGTGCGTCAACCTCGTGCGCCACCCCGCGTGGGGCCGCTCACAAGAGACCTTCGGCGAAGACCCCGAGCACGTCGGGGCCATGGGCGAGGCGCACACCCTCGGGGTGCAGCGGCACGTCATGGCCTGCGTGAAGCACCTCGCGTGCAACTCCATCGAGACGTCTCGCTACTACGTCGACGTCGAGGTCGACGCCCGGGCGCTCCACGAGGTGTACCTCCCGCACTTCAAGCGCTGCGTCGACGCGGGCGCGGCGTCGGTGATGAGCGCGTACAACAAGGTGAACGGAGACCACTGCGGAGAGAGCCGCGCGCTCCTCACGGACATCCTCCGCGGCGCGTGGGGCTTCGAGGGCTTCGTGATGTCCGACTTCCTCTTCGGCCTCCGCGACGGGCTGCGCGCCTTTCGCGCCGGGATGGACGTCGAGATGCCCTTCCGCAACCTCTTCGCGAGGGAGCTCCCGCGCGCCCTCGCCGCGGGCCACCTCGACACCGCCGACCTCGACCGCGCGGTCACCCGCGTGCTCCGCCAGCAGCTCCGCTTCGCGGGCGTGGGCGAGCCCTCGCGCTACGCGGCCTCCTCCGTGGCGTGCGGCGCGCACCGCGACCTCGCGCGGGAGGTGGCCTCGCGCTCGATGGTCCTGTTGCAGAACGACCCCGTGCGCGGCGCTCCCCTGCTGCCCCTCGACGCGTCTCGGCTGAGCCGCGTGGCGGTGATCGGCGCGCTCGCGGCGGAGCCCAACCTGGGTGACCGCGGGAGCAGCGCGGTGCGCCCCGCGGAGGTGATCACCGCGCGGGAG
>JAEYZO010000568.1 GCA_023428035.1 Pseudomonadota bacterium
GCGCGGGGCCCGCGGCGGGGCGCTCGCGCAGGCGCAGAGGTCGAGGGTGAGCGCGAGGGCGAGGGCGGTGCGTGCGGTCATCGGGCGGGAGAACGGCGGCGCGGGGCGCAGGGCTTCCGCGGTTGGAACCCGCGGGCGGCCGTGATAACGACGCCGCGCGGGGCCCTCGCAGGGCGGCGGCCCATCGTACCGCGGAGGAACGGATGTACGGCTTCGAATTGAGCGAGGAGCAGCGGGCGCTGGTCGACACGGCGCGGAGGTTCACCCGGGACCGGATCATCCCCGTGGCGGCGGAGCTCGACGAGCACGAGAGGTTCCCCGAGGAGCTGTACCGCGAGGCGCACTCCATCGGCCTGGCGAACCTCGAGCTCCCGCAGGAGTACGGGGGCCTGGGCCTGTCGTGCATGGACCACTGCCTGGTGATCGAGGAGCTCGCCTACGGCTGCGTGGGCGTGCAGACCACGCTGGCGGGCAACTCCCTCGGGGCGATGCCCGTGATGCTCGCGGGCACCGACGAGCAGAAGAAGCAGTGGCTCTCTCGCCTGGTCGACGAGCCGATCTTCGCGAGCTACGCGTGCAGCGAGCCCGACGCCGGGAGCGACGTGGCGGGCATCAGCACGCGCTACGAGCGCCACGGCGACGAGTTCGTGATCAACGGCCAGAAGCGCTGGATCACCAACGGCGGCCACGCGAGCTTCTTCACGGTGCTCGCGACGCGCGACAAGAGCCTGAGGCACAAGGGCATCTCGATGTTCGTGGTCGACCGCGACACGCCCGGGCTGCGCATCGGCAAGAAGGAGAAGAAGCTCGGCCAGCGCTCGAGCGACACCACCGACGTGATCTTCGAGGACGTGCGCGTGCCCCGCTCGGCGCTGCTCGGGGAGGAGGGCCAGGGCTTCAAGATCGCGATGAAGACCTTCGACCGCTCGCGCCCGTGGATCGCCGCGGGGGCCTCGGGCGTGATCCGCCGCGCCCTCGACGAGTCGAAGGCCTACGCGCTCGAGCGCAAGACCTTCGGCGTGCCCATCGCGCAGCACCAGGCCGTGCAGTTCATGCTCGCCGAGATGGCGATCAAGTACGAGGCCACGCGGCTGCTCACGCACAAGGCCGCGTGGGCCATCGACAAGGGCGAGCTCGACTCGGTGGTGAGCTCCTACGCCAAGGCCTTCGGCGCCGACGCGGCGATGGCGGTGACCACCGACGCGGTGCAGATCTTCGGCGGCTACGGCTACACCCGGGAGTACCCGGTGGAGAAGCTGATGCGCGACGCGAAGCTCCTGCAGATCTACGAGGGCACCTCGCAGATCCAGCGCATGGTGATCGCGCGGAACATCCTCGGGCGCTGAGCGCTGGGCGGCGGGGGCGGCGGGTGCATCCTCGCGACGCGTGGCCCCTCGCCCTCGCCCTCGCCCTCTCGGCCCTCGCGGGCTGCTCCGACCCTTCGCCCCCGCCCCCCGTGGTGAACGACGCGGGCGACCCTGACGTCGCGAAACTCGATTCGGGCGTGACGGGCGCCCCTCCCGTCGATGCGGGCCCGCCGCGCATCGCGGGACGTCGCTGCGCCGCGCCGACGGCGTGGGCCACCCCCATCGCGGACTACATCGCCGTGGGCGAGCGCGTCGCGCCTCGGGGGAGGTTCCTGCGCGGGGTGCAGGACCTCGCGGTCTTCGACGGGAGGCTCTTCTTCGGGTACGGCGACGCGAACATCAACCTCGGGCGCGAGACGCCGATCGAGCTGCGGGCCTTCGCCGACGAGGGCGCGCCCTCGGCGACGGCGGAGTTCCGCACCGACGAGGAGCAGGTGGAGCAGTACCGCGCCCTCGACGGTGACCTCTGGGTCGCGGGCGTCGACGCCACGGAGGACGCGTGGCTCGGCAACGTCTACCGACGCGCGGGCGGCGCGTGGGCCAAGCTGCGCACGGTGCAGAACGGGGTGCACGTCCACGACGTGGCGTGGTGGCGCGGCGCGCTCTGGGCCGTCGGGTCCGGCGGCACCCCCGAGGAGTGGAGCGCCGGGGACATCTACGGCCACCTCTGGCGCTCCGCCGACCGCGGGGCGAGCTTCACCGTCGCTGCGCGGCACCACAACATGGGCGCGGGTGACGCGCGCTGGGTTCGCATACTCCCGCTCTCCGACGCGATGCTGCTCTTCGGGTACCGCTCCGACGCGAGCGGGAGGAGCGCCATCGTGAACGTGCGCTTCGACGGGACCTCCACCGCGCCCCTGGAGATGACCGACCCCCTGCGGGCGAGCTTCATCGTCGAGACGCTCCCGCTGCCGGGCGGCGGCGGCTTCGCGCGGGGCGCCGTGAACGGGGGCTCGGGCCTGATCCACCGCGGGTACAGGGTCGACGCGGGCGGGAGGGCGACGGCCATCGACGCTCTCGCGGGGCGAGCGATCCTCGACGCGGCGCTCACCGAGGCGGGCGAGGTGCTGGTGCTGTCGGCCGACGCCGACGAGTGGGGGAGCGAGCGCCCGGTGTGGTCGCTGCGCCTCGACGTCACGGCGGACCTTACTGCCTTCACCGAGGTCGCGCGGTGGGAGGAGAGCGACGCGGTGCGCGCCGTCGCGTACTGGCGAGGCGCGGTCTACCTCGGCAGGGACGACGGCGCGGTGCTCCGCTGCGTGTTGG
>JAEYZO010000141.1 GCA_023428035.1 Pseudomonadota bacterium
GCGTCGTGGTGGTCGAGGCGAGGGGGCGCGTCGGGGGGCGCACGAAGCTCGGGAGCTTTCACGGCGCGGCGACGGATTTCGGAGGGCAGTGGGTGGGGCCCACGCAGTCGCGGGTGCGCGCCGCGCTCGCGGAGCACGGGCTCAAGACCTTTCGCACCTGGGACGAGGGCGCGAAGCTCCTGGAGCTCGGCGGCCGCGCGCGGCGCTACGCGGGCAAGGTGCCGTCGATCTCGCTCCTGCAGCTCGCGCAGATCCAGCTCGGGCTGATGTACTGCGACCGCCGGGCGGCGAAGGTGCCCCCCGACGCGCCGTGGGACGCCGACGGGGCCTTCGAGCTCGACCATCGCTCGCTGGAGCGCTTTCGCGCGACGATCTTGCGGGACCGCGCGACGCGGGCGCTCTTCGACGTCTCGGTGCGCACGGTCTTCGGCGCGGAGCCCGCGGAGCTGTCGGCGCTCTGGTTCCTCCACTACATGAACACCGGCGGGGGCTTCGCGGCGCACACCGACATCGACGGCGGCGCGCAGCAGGACCGGGTGGTGGAGGGCGCGGGCTCCCTCGCGCAGCGGCTCGCGGCCTCGCTCGGAGACGAGCTCGTGCTCGACGCGCCGGTCAGCTCCATCGCGCAGGCCGACGACGAGGTGACGGTCACCCACGCGAAGGGGGAGCACCGAGCGCGCTTCGCGGTGGTGGCCGTGCCGCCCGCGCTGGCGGGGCGCATCGCGTGGTCGCCGTCGCTGCCGCAGCCGCGGCGGAGGCTCTTCGAGCGCTCGCCGATGGGAGCGACGATCAAGCTCTTCGCGGCCTACGACAGGCCCTTCTGGCGAGAGGCGGGGCTCTCGGGGGAGGCCGTGAGCGACGGCGGCCCCTTGAGCTTCACCGTCGACAACAGCGCGTGGGACGGGTCGAGCCCCTCGCTCCTGGGCTTCATCGTGGGAAAGCACGCGCACCGCTGGGTGGTGAGCGACCCCGAGGAGAGGATGCTCGCGGCGAAGGCGCAGCTCGCGCGCTGGTTCGGCCCGCGCGCGCGCGAGCCCCTGTCCGTGCACGTCGAGGACTGGGGCGAAGACCCGTGGACGGGCGGGTGCCCCGTGGCGAACCCGCTCCCAGGGGCGCTCTCGGAGTTCGGACCGTTGCTGCGCGCGCCGATGGGGAGGGTCCACTGGGCGGGCACCGAGACCGCCGTGGAGTGGACGGGCTACATGGAGGGCGCGATGGAGAGCGGCGAGCGCGCCGCGCGCGAGGTGCTCCAGCGTGCTTGAGCCCCGTGACCCGCGGTCCGTGATCGCGCCGTGAAGGGCGCTGACGCGAGACCCTCCGCGCCGCTCTACCTCGCGGCGGCGGCGCTCCTC
This sequence comes from Pseudomonadota bacterium, assembly GCA_023428035.1. GTDB lineage: Bacteria > Myxococcota_A > Polyangia > Polyangiales > JAEYZO01. The sequence goes on from JAEYZO010000141.1 coordinate 1,353, forward strand.
CTCGGGGGGGCGGAGCTGGCGTACGCGGCGGTGCGCGCGGACCTCGACCGCCCCGAGGGCTGGGTGCTCACGCTGGCCTTCCTCGCCGCGACCGCCGCGGGCTTGTCCCTCCGCCCGCTGCGTCTCGTTCTGCGCTTCGCGCTCCTGCGACCGCCGACCTGGGCCTTCCTCGCGGGGGTGATCGCGGTCGCCTCGGCGCTGTCGCTCACGCTCTGGTTCGGCCCGATGAACGCGCAGGTGATCTCGGGCGACGCCTGCATCTACACGCTCCAGGCGCGGGCGGCGTCGCACCTCGACCTCGCGGTGCCGGTGTCACCGCCGCGCCTCGCGCACGCCGCGAAGTTCCTCGTGGAGGGCCGCGACGCGCGGCTGCACTCGGTCTTCGTCCCGGGCTACCCCATGTTCATCGCGCCGTGGGTGCGGCTCGGGGTGCCCTGGCTCGCGGGCCCCGTGACGGGGGCGCTCCTCGCGCTGGCGCAGTACTTCCTCGCGCGGGTGCTCACGAAGCGCGAGGCCGTCGCGCGGTTGTCTCTGCTCTTGATGCTCCCGTCCTTCGCGCGGGCGGTCGAGACCTCGGACCTCCTCTCGCACGCCTTCGTGGGGGCCCTCGACTGCTTCGCGATCGGGCTCGCGCTCTCGCTGCGCGAGGCGGTGACGCTCCGCCGCGCGGCGCTCCTCGGCGTGGCCGTGGGCTGGACCTTCTGCGCCCGGATGCTCGACGGCTTCGTGCTCACCGCCGTGGTGGCGGCCGTGCTCGCGGGGCCGCTGTTGAAGAAGCGCCTCCCATGGAGGGCGGTGGTGGTCGGGCTCGCGTGCGGGCTGCCCTTCATCGGCGTGGTGGCGCTTCAGCAGTGGGAGGCGACCGGGAGCTTTCGCAAGGCGGTGGTGCTGGAGTACGCCGAGCGCGCCGACTGGCCCGCGGGCTGTCTGCGCCTGGGCTTCGGGCGGGACGTCGGGTGTTACATCGAGCACCGCAACGAGCGCGCGAGCTTCGGCCACGACGGCTACACCCTCGACGACGCGCACCGGGTGGTGAGGGAGCGCACCGGGCGCATGGGCGACGAGGTCTTCGCGCTCGCGGCCTTCACGGTGGCGGCCTACGCGGCGGTGGTGATCGCGCCGGAGTTCGCGGTGGTGGTGGTCGCGCTGTTCCCGCTGCTGCTCACGCTCGCGTACGGGCTGTTCTACTACGGCAACGGGCTGATCCACGGGGCGCGGCACGTGTTCCCCGCGGCGCCGGTGGTGGCGGTGCTGCTCGCGCGGGCGATGGCGCTCGCGTCGCGCGGGGGTCGCTGGCGCGGCACCGACGGTGAAGCCCGCGCGGTGGCCCTGGCGCTGGGGTGGTTCGCGGCGGCGGGGGCGCTGATGCCCGCGTACTGGCGCGAGGGCTACAAGGTCACGCACAGGTTTCAAGACCGGCGGCAGCCCGTGCGGCGGATCATGGCGCGGCAGGGCGTGACCCGCGGGATCGTGGTGATCCCTGACGTTCACTCGTACCTCGAGGCGCTCGACCCGTGGACCGACGGTGACGAGCGGGTGCTGGTGCACGACGACAAGGCGGGGGTGGTCGACCTGCGGAGGTTCCACCCGGAGCTGCCGGTGTGGCTGATGGTCCCTTCGGGGAGGCTGGTTCGCTCGGGCTCGCCCCCGCCGGGCCCGGGGGTGCGGGTGGAGCTCGAGCGGGCGTGGCCGTCGTTCCAGCGGCAGGAGGGCCTCGCGGCGGCGATCGTGCACACGCTGGAGTGCTGCATGCTGCCGTCGAGCGGGCAGCGCGCGATGGCGCTCTTCGAGGTGCGGCCCGGCGGGAGGTTCTGGACGCCCTTCGACGTGGAGCGTGACGGGCGCTATCGCTTTCGCGTCACGGGATTCGTGACACCGGACTCGGGAGACTGGCGCCTGCGGGTCGACCAGCGGAGGCTCCCGGACTGGGAGGGCTACGCGGAGCACCGCGCGCGGGTGGTGGGCGAGTGGTCGGCGCCGGTGGAGCTCAGCGCGGGGCGGCACTATTTCGAGGCGCGCTCCCGCGGCAAGGACGCGCGATCGGCGGGGATGGGCGGCACCTTCGACGTGCTGGAGGGCGAGCTGCTGGAGTGAGGGCGCGGTCGGTCAGTCGTCGAAGGTCTCGGACATCGATCGGATGAACCACTCACCCTCGCGCTGGTAGAGGAGGAAGGACCATCGCGTCGCGCGGGCCTCTGCGGGGTCTTCGTCGGTGGCCTCGAAGGCGGTCACGCCCGCGAGGGTGACGCAGGCGCGGTGGCCCTCGACCCAGCATTCGTCGACGCGCTCGACGACGCGGGCGGCGTCGCTGTCTCGCGGCTCGTCGGCGATCGCTCGCGCGGTGGCGGTGAGCGAGAGGTCGAGCATCGGGTAGGCGCGAGCGGCGGAGGGGTAGTCTTCGACGGAGAGCGCGCGGAGGTAGGCGCGGACAGGAGCGATCACGTCCGTGGGCGCGTCGGTGAGGAAGTCGCCGCTCCACGCGGGGCGCCCGGCGGGTGGTGGGACCTCGGCGTCGGAGGGCACGGACGACGCGGCGATCGCGCGCGCGCGCTCCGTGATGTCTACGCCGTGGGCGTCGTGGAGGGAGAGCGCGTCGGCGCCGACGTGGAGCGTGGCGCGCGTCGGCCCTGACTGACCCCACGCGGAGGCTTCAAGGTGGACGCGCGACCCGTCGAGGGAGGGAGCGTCACCGAGCGACCACTCGACGCGCGCGGCGTGAGCGAGGTCGTCTCGGGCGGCGAGTGAGTTCAGGCTGATCGTGGCGGTCGCGTGATCGCTCCAGGGCCAGCGATCGACAGGCCGAGCGGGCGGTGACGGCGTCTTCGAGGGGCGCAGCTCGAAGTCGGTCGGGTCATGCGCGACGCAGACTGCGCGCACCCCACGGAGGGTGAGCGAGTAGCGGCGCGCGCCGGGAACGAGGTCAGCGGCGAAGGGAATCGCCGCGAGGTGGAGCGTGATCGAGTCGGGCGAGCGCCGGGTGGCACCCTCGACGCTGACATCGACGAGATAGCGAGAGAGCTCGCGGTGGAAGTCGGTGTCGTTGGGGATGCCCATGGGGGATCGTCGCACGGCGAGCGCCTGCCCCCGCCGGAAGTGCGGGGCAGGCCGCACGGTGAAGCCCAACCCCCGCGCGGG
>JAEYZO010000145.1 GCA_023428035.1 Pseudomonadota bacterium
CCTTCACCGCGGCCAGCACCTCGTCGCGCACCGCGGCCTCGCCCGCCGCCACCGCGGCCTGCGCGCGCTCCTTCGCCCGCGCCCTCGCGCGACCCCTCTGACGCTCTCCGTCGGCCCTCGCCGCGACCTCGCCCTTCGCGTCGTCGTCGTTGGCCTCCCAGGCCTGCCCGATCACGTCCTCCGACGCCGCTGCCTTCAGCTCCATCACCGGCTCGTCGAGGTCCACCGTCGCCGTGACCGCCCCGACGCGCTTGGTGGCCTTCTTCGTCGCGCCGTCCACCGACCAGCCCCGCGACTTCAGCGCGGCGCCGAGGATCTCTGGCATCTCGGGCACGATCCTCGGGCACACCACCCGACGCCGGTCGGCGCTCTCTTCGGTCACCGTCCCGAGCCTCACCCTGTACGTCTTGCTCACGGCTCGCCTCCCATGATCGATCGGCCCGTGCGCGCGCCGAGCACCGGCCACCCGTTCACGATGACCTCCCCGTCGACGAGGTGCACCTCCACCGTGTTCCTCGCGGCGAAGCGCGGGTCCTCCGGCGAGTACCTCCCGGTGAGGAAATGCACTCGCTGGTTGGTCGAGCCCACCCACCGCCGCTCGGTGGTGCGGAGCGCGCGCTCGTATCTGCCATCGACCAGCAGGTCGGTCTGCGCGAGGAGAGCCCCCACGCTCGGGTCGCCCATCGCCCTCAGCTCGTCGAGGGTGTAGCCCGAGAACACCATCACCGAGAGCCCCGCGTCGCGCACCAGCCCCGCGAACACGGCGAGCCCCTCGGCCTGCGCGAAGGGCTCCCCGCCCAGCAGGGTCACGCCCTCGACCTCCGCCGAGAGGGCGCGCGTCGCGAGCGCCTCGGGGCTCACCAGGGTGCGCGTGACGAAGGGGATCTCGTCGGGGTTGCAGCAGCCCTTGCAGCGCATGGGGCAACCCTGCACCCACACGGCGAAGCGGCGCCCCGGCCCCTCGGCCTCGGTGCGATCGACCACGCTCGCCACGTTCAACATCGGAGCGAGAGACGCTACCGCCCCCAGCCGTCGGTCACCACGTCGCGGTTCAAACCCCCGACGCGAGCGCCAGCGCGGGCTCCACCCTCGACGCGCGCACCGCGGGCAAGACCGCGCTCAGCACCGCGGCCCCCACCCCGAAGCCCACCACCGCGAGGATCGTCGACGGGTGAAACACGAACCAGACGTCGGGCTTGAACGGAAAGTCCGGCAGCCGCGAGCGCGCGAACCAGTTGCACGCCGCCGCCCCCGCCACCGCGAGGAGCACCCCCGACACCGACGCGCCCAGGCCCACCGCGAGGGCCTCGCCGAGGATCATCCTGCGCACGTCTCCCCTCGTCGCGCCGAGCGCGCGCATCAGGCCGATCTCGCCCCGACGCTCCGCGATCAGCGACAGGAACGCGTGCGCGATGTTCAGCGCCGCCACCACGACGGTGATCCCGCTGGCGAGCACCAGGATCCACCGGAGCGCCGTCACCAGCAGGCCCAATTGCTCCGCGCCGCGGGTGCGAACCTCCAACCCGCGAGCGCGCACCGCGCGAGACACCTCGGTCATCACGTCGGGGGAGCGCAGGTACACCGCCACGCTGGAGTACGCAGTCGCCGCCGCGTCGCCCGCGTACTCGCGGTTCAACCTCCGGGCTACGTCCATCGGGATGGTCACCCCGAGGTCCATCGCGCGCGGAGAGATGCCCACCAGGCGAGCGTGAACGCGCCGCGGCGTCCCCTGACGCGCGCCGCCGAGCCCAGCGCGGCCGAGGTCCCACTCCAGCACCAGGCCCGTCGCGCGACGGAGCAGCACCTCACCCAAGGGAGGGAGGTGGTGCGCCGGGGCGATCACCCCGTTGAAGACCTCGACGAGGTAGGGGCTCACCACCGCGGGGATGGGCTGCCCGCAGCGACCCTCGGGCGGCGCCTGCCCCTGCTGCGGGAGCGCGACGAGGTCGCAGTACTCCCCCGAGGGGCAGTCCGCGTTCACGCGGCACGGCCGGTGGCTCGACCGGGGGTCGGGGTCGCTGAAGTCCACGTCGGGCCCGAGGTCGCCGCGCACCATCACCGGGTCGATGCCGTCGGCGGGGATCTCCCCCGCGCCCACCGCTCGGCCGAAGAGCTCCTGCCCGCCGCGACCCGACGAAGGGAACTGCAGGCGCATCCGAGGGAGCACCTCGCGCACGCCCTCGACCCCTCGGAGCGAGCGCACCTGGGCGTCGTCGATGCCGGCCTGACCTCCGCCGAGCATCGCGAGCACCGAGCCCACGGCGCTCTCGGGCGGGATCACCTCCACGATGTCGAGGGGGATCACCCGCTGGAGCACGTGCTCGCGCAGCCCATCGAGGAGCCCGAGGAAGAAGGTCAGCGTCGCCACCCCCGCCGCGAGCCCCAGGGCGGCGCCGATGAAGCTCCGCGCCGAGCGACGGAGGTCCCTCGCGATCAGGGTCGCCTGCGGGCCGAGCCTCACGCGCCCTCCCCCCTCGGCGCGTCGTCGACCACCCGACCCTCCTCGAGCCTCACCACCCGCTTCGCGATCGCCGTCGCTCGCGCCTCGTGCGTCACCACCACCAGGGTCAGTCCTCGCTCCCGGTGGAGCGCGTCGAAGAGAGAGAGCACCGCCTCACCCGTCGCGTGGTCGAGGGAGCCCGTGGGCTCGTCGCACAAGAGCAACGGTGGCTCCAGCAGCAGGGCCCGCGCGATGGCCACCCGCTGCCGCTGCCCTCCCGAGAGCGCGCTCGGGTCGTCGTCGCCCCTCCCGCCGAGACCGACCCGATCAAGGAGCGCGTCGACCTTCGCGTCGAGGTCGGCCACCGGGTCCGGCGCGAACATCGCGGGGAGGGCCACGTTCTGACGGACCTTCCAGCCCGGCACGAGGTGAAAGCCCTGAAAGACGAAGCCCACCGTGCGCTGCCGCAGCGCCGCGAGCGAGTCGTCGGAGAGGGACCTCAACTCCTTGCCGTCGAGCTTCGCCTCGCCCTCGTAGCCCACGTCGAGGCCGCCCATGACGTGCAGGAGCGTGCTCTTGCCCGAGCCCGAGGTGCCCAGCACCGCCACCGACTCGCCGCGCTCGACCGTGAGGTCGACGCCGTCGAGGGCCACGCGCCCGTTGCCTCCCGCCGGGCCGTAGCGCCGTCGGAGCCCCTTGAGTTCGATGAGCGGCATCAGCCCCCGAGACCGCTCGCGAAGGGCAGGATGGACTTCAAGTCCTGGTCGTTGAAGCGGAGCTGGGCGCCGAGGAAGTAGTCGAAGCGGTCGCCGTTGAACACGTCGTCGACGCCGCCGATGATCCACGCGCGTTGGAGGATGTTCAGCGCCGCCGCGACGCGGAGCCGGGGGTAGGTGTTCTCCCCGAAGGCGAAGAGGTCGGTGCGGATCTCGAGCCGGTTGTCGAGGAGGTGCAGGTCCATCCCGACGCCGCCCGTCGACTCCTTGATGCCGAAGCGGAAGGTCGCCGGACCCAACCGCCGCGCGAACATCACCGAGAGGCGGAAGGCGTCGGTGGTCACCCGCTGCACCGTGCGAACGTGCGCGGTCTGCGTCGGGTCGGTGGTGTCGGTCACCGTCGAGATGTTCCGGGTGAGCCCGCGCGGGTCGTCGACGAGCTCGAGGAGGTAGTACTTGTCCTCGCGGGGCTGCAGGCGCACCTCCACCGTGGAGCGCAGGGAGTTCGCGATGAAGTTGTACTCGCTCCGCAGGCCCACGATGGTCTGGAGGCGCGCGATGGGGGCCACCACGTCGTTGAGCGCCGCGGCGGTGCCCTGCACCTCGTCGATGAGCGCCTCGTCGCGCAGGAGCCGCCCCACGGTGCCCTCGCCCCGGTCGACCGAGGCCGCGGTGGAGTTGATGTGCTCCATGGTCTCGCGCAGCTCGCGGCTCGCGGTGGCGACGTTCTGGATCGCCTCGCGCATCTCGGTGACGCTGTTCTCGTTCTGCGGCTGACCCCGGCCGAGGATCTGCGCGAGCCGGTCGGTGCTCTCGCGCAGGTTGGCCATGGTGGCCCGGATGTCGCCCGAGTTCTCCGAGGTGATGCGGTCGACGTTCTGCAGCGTGCGGGTCACCACCTCGCTGTTGCGCTGCACGATCTGGTTCACGCCCGCGGTGAGGTCGCGGATGTTGCGCAGGATCTCCTGCATCTCGCGGCCGCCCTGCTGCGTGCCGAAGGCCTCGTTGATGCGGTCGGAGACGCGGCTGAGGTTGGCCGTGATGTGCGCGACGGAGTTGATGATCTCGTCGGTGCTCGAGCCCTCCATCACCGTCTGGATCCGTCCGCCCTCGGGGAGCCGCGGGTGGTCGGCGGTGCCCGGGGTCATCACCAGCAGGAATTCCCCGAGCAGCGACGACGCCCTCCGCGCGACGGTGGCGTTGTCGAAGACGGGCACGTTGTCGTTCACCCGGATGGTCACCCGCGCGCGCCCGTTCTCGAGGCGGATGCTCTCGATCTCGCCCACGGCGATGCCCGCGGTGGTCACCCGAGACCGAGGCACGAGCCCCGTGGCGTCGCTGAAGAGGGCGTAGTGACGCCGGCCGTCGCCCGCGCCCGCCTGACGGAAGAGCGTGCGCCAGAGCACGACGGCCGCGATGGCCGCCGCGATCAGCATCACGCCGACCTTCAGCGAGCGGGAGAGGTTCTGCATCGGCGCGGCGAGCGAGGATAGAGGCAAACGCCCCCGTCGAGGGAGCGTCGCGTGCGGTCGGGCTCAGTTTGCCGGAGCCTCTGAAGGAGCG
>JAEYZO010000218.1 GCA_023428035.1 Pseudomonadota bacterium
CCTTCACCAGCACCCGCGACGAGGCGATGAAGAGCAGCACCGAGGCGACGAGCCACGCGACCTCGGTGGCCACCAGGGGGCCTAGCCGCGCGCGCGCCGACTCCCACATCGCGAGCTGAAAGGTCGAGAGGAAATCCCTCGCCGGCCCGCGGGCCTCGGTGAGGAAGGCCAGCTCGCCCCGCGCGTGCAGCGCGCCGTACATCGAGAGGAGCCCCGCGCACACCGAGGCCACCGCGACGGAGCGCGGTCGCTCGGCGGGGGCTGCGGCGGGGGCGACCTCGGGCTCCTCCACGGGGGGCGGTGTAGTACCGATCCACGGCCCGGCGCAACCGACGCCCCGACCGACGGCCCGCCGCGGGGTACAGTGCGCCGATGACCGGAGACTCCGAGCGGGACCCTCTCCCTCCGCAGCGCCGCTACGGCTGGCCCTACACCCTCGCGAAGTGCGCGCTCGTCACGGCGGGCTCTGGAGCCGTCTGCGCGGGGGTCCTCTGGTGGCTGCTCCACCGGCTCGACCGGCCGTGGTTCATCCCGGGCCCGGTCTTTCGCTGGCTCGTCGAGGTGGTGCTCCCCTACGCGCTCTGGGTCGGGGGCGTGGTCGGGGCCTTCATCGGGCTGTTCCTCTCCGTGGGCGTGGTGGTCTACGACGCCCGCCGCGGACGACTCACCCGCGTGACGTGAGCGCCGCGATGACCGCCCCCGCGCACCCGCCCGCGGCGTGGACGGCCCGCGCCGCGTGCGTCTTCCTCGCCGTGGGAGCCCTCGGAGGCGCGGCCTTCTTCACCGTGCGCCCGACCCTCACGGCCCTGCGCGCGACGGCCATCGTCGCGACCTGGGGCTTCTCCGGCGCGGCCTTCCTCGCGCTAGTGGCCCTCGCGATGGCGGCCCTCGCGCGCCCTCGCCGCGGCTTCGCGCTGCCCCTCGCGGTGGCCGTGGTCTCGGCGGCGTGGTTCGTCGCCACGACCCTCAGCCCGGGGCGCGAGCTCGCGCGCGACCGAGACTCTCCTCCCGCCGTCGGCGGGATGCGGTAGGAAGGACGTCCATGGCCCTCAAGATCGACCAGGACCACGCTCGCTTTCGCGACATCGTGAAGGGCCGCGTGAGGGAGAACCTCAAGCGGTACATCTCCAGCGGCGACCTCATCGGGCGGCAGGGCAAGGAGACCGTGTCGATCCCGGTGCCGCAGATCGACATCCCCCAGTTTCGCTTCGGCGAGAAGCAGTCGGGGGGCGTTGGTCAGGGCGACGGCGAGCCCGGCGACCCCCTCGGCGGCGAAGAGGGCGAGGGCGAGGGCTCGGGCAAGGCCGGCCAGGGCGAGGGCGAGCACGTGCTCGAGGTCGAGGTCACCCTCGACGACCTCGCGCAGATCCTGGGTGAAGAGCTCCAGCTCCCGCGCATCGAGCCCCGGGGGCAGTCGCGGGTCGTGAGCGACAAAGACCGCTACACGGGCATCCGTCGCACGGGGCCTGAGTCCCTGCGGCACTTCCGGCGCACCTTCCGCGAGGCGATGAAGCGGCAGATCTCGTCGGGCCGCTACGACCCCTCGAACCCCGTGGTGGTGCCCATTCGGGATGATCGCCGCTACCGCGCGTGGAACACCTCGGTGCAGCCCGTCGCCAACGCCGTGATCGTCTACATGATGGACGTCTCGGGCTCGATGGGCGACGAGCAGAAGGAGATCGTTCGCATCGAGAGCTTCTGGATCGATACGTGGCTGCGCTCTCAGTACAAGGGCCTGGAGTCGGTCTACATCATCCACGACGCCGTCGCGCGAGAGGTCGACCGCGACACCTTCTTCCACACGCGGGAGTCGGGCGGCACGATGATCTCGTCGGCGTACAAGCTCTGCGCCGACATCGTCCACAAGCGCTTCCCCGCGGTGGACTGGAACATCTACCCCTTTCATTTCAGCGACGGCGACAACTGGTCGGTCGACGACACGCTCCTGTGCGTCGACATCTTGAAGAACCGCATCCTGCCGAGCGCCAACATGTTCTGCTACGGCCAGGTCGAGAGCCCCTACGGCTCGGGGCAGTTCATCAAGGACCTCCGCGAGCACCTCGGCGCCGACGAGCGGGTGATCACCTCCGAGGTTCGAGACAAAGACGCCATCGTCGACTCCATCAAGGCCTTCCTCGGAAAGGGTCGATAAGCCAGTGACCAGCTTCGGACGACAGCGCGACCTGCCCGAGTACCTCCGCGAGTGGCAGGAGAAGATCGAGGGCCACGCCCGCTCCCTCGGCCTGGATTTCTTCCCTCAGGTCTTCGAGATCCTCTCCTTCGAGGAGATGAACGAGGTGGCGGCCTACGGGGGCTTTCCTACGCGGTACCCGCACTGGCGCTGGGGTATGGAGTACGAGCGGCTGAAGAAGACGGGTGAGTGGGGCCTATCTCGCATCTACGAGATGGTCATCAACAACAACCCCTCGGTGGCGTACCTCCTCGAAGGGAACTCCCTGGTCGACCAGAAGCTGGTGATGGCGCACGTCTGCGCGCACAACGACTTCTTCAAGAACAACTACTCCTTCCGCGTGACCGACATGGACCGTCGGCCCCCCGGCGCGCCCGAAGACCTGGTGGTGTCGCGCAAGGACCGCCTGCCCGAGCGCAAGTGGATCGACGCCTTCGCGAACCACGCCGCGCGGGTGCGCCGGCACATGGAGCGCCACGGGGTCACCGCGGTGGAGGAGTTCATCGACGTCGCGCTGTCGCTGGAGAACCTCATCGACCCGCCGGGTCGGATGCTCGAAGGCCGCGCCAAGGTCGAGGAGCCCGAGGAGCCCGAGCCCATCGAGGCTCCGAGGCTGAAGGCCCGCGGGTACATGGACTCCTTCATCAACCCCGACCGGGTGGTGGAGGCCGAGAAGAAGAGGCTCGAAGCCGCCGCGGCGCAGGCGAGGGATCGCTTCCCCGAGAGCCCCACGCGAGACGTGCTGCGCTTCCTCTCCGAGAACGCGCCGCTGGAGCGCTGGGAGAGGGACATCCTCGAGATCGTCCGCGAGGAGGCCTACTACTTCTGGCCGCAGGGTCAGACGAAGATCATGAACGAGGGGTGGGCCTGCCTTCACCCTGACAGCCTGGTGTTCACCGGCGCGGGCGTGCTCACGATGCGCGAGCTGGTCGAGGGCGCGAGCGACGCGGTCTACGACGGCGCGGCGACGCGGCGTGTGTACGACCGCAACGTGATTCGTGACCACGAGACGGTGACGGTGCGCACGCGCCGCGGTCTCACGGTCTGCGGCTCGACGAACCACCGCGTGCTGCTCTCCGACGGCGCGACGTGGAAGCGCCTCGACGAGCTCACGCCGGGCGACCGCGTGCAGGTCTCGGGCGGCGGAGGGATGTGGGCGGCGAGCGAGGTTCCGATCGCGTATGTGCCCGCGGTCAAACCCACTCTTCAGGACGTCGCCGATGAGGTCGGCGTGAGCGTGTGGACGGTGATCCGTCACCGCGCAGGGCGGTCGACCCGCAGCGACGCGCGCCTCGCGGGCGCGCTCACGGGCTACAGCGGTCGCCCGAAGACCCTGCCGACGCGACGCGCTGAGGTGACGGTCCCCCCGACGCTCGACGCGCGGGTGGCGGCGGTGTTGGGCTACCTCGTCGGAGACGGTCACGTCAGCCGCGTGAAGCGTCACCTCGGGCTCACCACGGGCGACCTCGAGCAGGCCGAGCGCTTCGCGTCGCTGCTGCGCGAGGTCTTCGGCGTCGAGGCGCGCACGAAGAAGGACGGCAACCGCTACCGGGTGCTCGCGCACGCCGAGGCGCTGAGCGATCTGGTGGTGTCGGTCTTCGGGCTCACCGAGGGGCCGAGCGCGGCGATGAAGCGCGTGCCCGCGATGGTGATGCGCTCGCCCGAGGCGGTGGTGCGGGCCTTCTTGCGGGCGTACTTCGACTGTGACGGCTACGCCGGTCGGCAGGGGGTGATCCTGTCGACGAAGTCAGAGGAGATGTCGCGGCAGGTGCAGCTCCTGCTGATGAACTTCGGGGTGCTGTCACGGCGGCGCGCGCAGAAGGACGGGTGCTTCCACGTCCACGTGACGGGCGCGTCGGCGGCGCGCTTCGCGGAGGTGGTGGGCTTCGGCCTCACGCGCAAGCAGCGAGCGCTCGACGCGTACGTGTCGGCGCACAAGCAGGTGAAGACCGAGCGCTGGGACGATGAGGTCGTCTCGCTGGAGCGCGGTCGGTCGGACGTCTACGACATCTCGGTGGAGGAGACGCACCGCTACGCCGCGGCGGGGGTGGTGAACCACAACTCGTACTGGCACTCCCGGATCATGACGGGGTACGCGCTGGAGGGTGACGAGGTGGTCGACTACGCCGACCGCAACGCGTCGGTGCTGGCGACCAACGGGCGCTCGCTCAACCCCTACAAGCTCGGCGTCGAGCTCTACCGCTACGTCGAGGAGCGCTGGAACAAGGGCCAGTTCGGAAAGGACTGGGAGGAGTGCGACTCCGCCGAGGCGAGGCGTCACTGGGACCTTCGCCTGGGCGCGGGCAAGAAGAAGATCTTCGAGGTTCGCGCGCTCTACAACGACGTGACCTTCATCGACGAGTTCCTCACGCCAGAGTTCGCGGTGCAGCAGGGCTTGTTCACCTACGCGTGGTCGAACCGCAACGACCGCTTCGAGGTCGACACCCGCGAGTTCACCGCCGTGAAGGAGAAGCTGCTGTTCCGCCTGACGAACTTCGGCAACCCGGTGATCCTCGTCGAGGACGGCAACTTCGAGAACCGCGGCGAGCTCCTGCTCCGCCACGAGCACCACGGCGTCGACCTCGACCTGGAGAAGGCCCGCGAGACGCTGCAGAACTGCACCCGCGTGTGGCGCAGGCCCGTGTGCATCGCGACGCAGGTCGACGGCCGGCCGACGCTCCTGCGCTACGACGGCAAGGAGCACTCCGCGCGCCCGGTGCGCTGATCCTGGCGGAGCTCGACGTCACCCCGCGGTGTCGTCGGGGCCGCCGTCGGTACGCGCCGGTCTCGGCGACCGCGGCGCAAAGGCGCCCGGGATACGCTGGCGTATCGGGGGAGGCCGCGAGCGGGCGACGGGGATACGCGGGGGTATCGCCAGCGCGGCGCGGCGGCGCCGCGGGGTCACAGCGCGAGCGCCACGTCGTCGGTCCCCTCGTGGAG
>JAEYZO010000578.1 GCA_023428035.1 Pseudomonadota bacterium
GGCGCGGGTCGCTCGCGAGCGCGCCCAGCAGCCGACGGCGCGTGGCCGGCGTGAAGCGCGAGAGAAAACCTCGGGTCGTGTACGGCGGCGGCCCCGGCCATGGCACCTGCGCGCCGGGTCGAAGAACCACCGTGAAGCGCCGCCCGCTGGAGTCGTCGAGGAACATCGGCGCCGCCATGCTACCCGAGATCGCAGGCCCTGGCGGCGCGGCCTCGCGTCGTTGCACCCTCGCCCGGGATGCCCCGTCGCCTCGCAGCCTTCGCCGCGCTCCTCGCGCTCTCGCTCGGCTGCGCCGGGCCCATCGCGCTCTCTCGCGAGGCCCGCGCGTCGCGTCAGCTCGCGTCGCTCCGGGGTGACCCCTCGCTGCAGGCGGATTTTCTCCGGCAGATGCCCAAGGGCGGAGACCTGCACCTGCACCTCTCGGGCGCGGTCTACGCCGAGAGCTACCTCCGCTGGGCCGAGGAGGACGGGCTCTGCGTGCGCCGCGACCCCCTGGGGCTCGTCACCGAGTGCGACGCCGCGCGGGGAGACCTCCCCACCGCCGACGCGCTCCGCGCCGACGGCGGCCTCTACGACGCGATGGTCAACGCGCTCTCGATGCGCGCCCACGACCCCTCGGGCCCGCCCGGTCACGACCATTTCTTCGCGGCCTTCGACCGCTTCGACGCGAGGCGCTCCCGCGACGGAGACGCCCTCGCCGAGGTGCTCTCTCGCCTCGCCCGGCAGAACACCTGGTACGTCGAGGTGATGCAGTCCTTCGGGGTGGGGAGCGTCGCGTCGCTCGGCGCAAACGCGCCCTGGGGAGCGGACCTCGGGCCCGCGGTGGCGGCCATCGACGCCGCGAGGGTGACGGCGTGGGTACAGCGGGCCCGCGCTCGCATCGACGACCAGGAGCGGCGCGCGAGGGAGCTGCTCCGCTGCGGTCGCCCCGACGAAGACCCGGGGTGCCAGGTGACCGCGCGCTACCTCGTCGCGCCGCTGCGCACGATGGGCCCCGGCGAGGTGCTCGCGCAGATGGTGGCCGCGACGGCGCTGGTCGAGGCCGACCCTCGCGCGGTGGGCCTCAACCTCGTCGCGCCCGAGGACCACCCCCTCGCGCGGCGGCACTACTCCGAGCACATGCGCGCGGTGGCCTTCGTGACCCGACGCGGCGAGCGCGTGCCGGTGTCGCTCCACGCGGGGGAGCTCTCGCCCTCGCTCGTGCCGCCCGAGGACGCCGCCTTTCACGTCGCCGAGGCGGTGCGCGTGGCGGGCGCGAGGAGGATCGGTCACGGCAGCGACATCGCGTGGGAGCGCGACGCCTCGGGCACCCTCGCGGAGATGGCGCGGCGCGGCGTCGCCATCGAGCACTGCCTCTCCAGCGCGTCGCTGATCCTGGGCCTGCACGGCCGCGACTACCCGCTGGAGCTGTACCGCCGCGCGGGCGTCCCGCAGGTGCTCGCCACGGACGACGAGGGCGTGGCGAGGAGCGACCTCACGAGGGAGTACCTCCGCGCGGTCACGGTCTGGGGGCTCTCGTACACGGACCTCAAGCGCATGGCGCGCGACGCGCTGGAGCGCTCGTTCCTGCCGGGAGCGAGCGTGTGGGCGGGTCGGGTCGGGCTGCGCCGCGCGGAGTGCGTGTCGGACTGGGCGTCGGCGGCGTGCGTGCGAGCGTTGGAGGGGAGCGAGCGCGCGAGGGCGCAGGCGAGGCTGGAGGCGGAGTTCCAGCGCTTCGAGGCGCGGTGGTGAGTCGGCGTCCTCGTCGCCGCGCGGTTCAGCCGTGTTGGACGAGGAAGTAGATGATCAGCCCGAAGACCGAGACCATCACCGCGGTCTCGAGCTTGCTGACCATCCCGTCGTCGGTGATCGACTTCCACAGCACCAGCAGCGTCGGGAACGATAGGAGCAGAACGCTCGTCGTCTCCATGTCGATGGCCAGCACGCCGCCGTGCGGGAGCCTCGGGATCACCCCGAGCGAGGCGAAGGCCGCCATCATGATGAGCGTGAGGGGCAGCACCACGAAGGGCATCTGCGTGACCGCGCCGGAGACGTTCGACAGCGCGAGGTCGGTCTTCTTCTTGAAGTGCGCGCTCGCGATCATCAGGTAGCTCCCGATGCCCGAGAACAGGCTCACGATGATGGCGCCCACCATCTCCGAGTAGCCGCGGTGCCTCAGCGCGTCGACCAGGGCGTCGGCGAAGTCGCCCACCGCGTGACCTCCGAGGAAGGACCCCGCCATGCCGATCACGCCGTACAACACGATGGGCCCGAGGGGCTGCGGGGGCGCGTCGGCGGGCGCCGCGTGCGCGGGGTCGGCGTCGGCGGCGGAGAAGCGCGCGATCAGCTCGCGCACCGCCACCACCTGCACACCCAGGAGCGCGACGCCGATGGCGTAGAGGTCGCCGGAGCCCAGGCCCTCGCCGCGGTGGTCTCCAGCGTCGAAGACCTTCAGCGTGAGCATCAACGTCCCCAGGGCCAGGAACACCCCCGCCGCGCAGGCCAGGAGGTCGGCGCCGAGCTTGGTGATCGCCGGCGGGAGGAGCGCGTGGCCTGACTCGTTCTTGGGGAGGAGCGCCGAGTAACCGCCGAAGATCAGGGCGTTGACGTGCAGCGTGAGGCAGGTGACCACGAAGGCCACCCGCGGCGCCGCCGCCACCACGAAGCCCAGCATGATGATCTCGGGGACGTTCGACGCGAGCCCGGCCATGGTGCCGGCGACGAAGTCGTTCCAGCGCTGCCGGCGGCCGAGGGCCTCGACGCACTTGATCATCGACTCGCAGGAGCCGAAGACCAGGGCGAGGCCCCCGAGGCCCAGGAGCGCCGGCGCCAGAAAGCCGGGGCCGACGTGTGCCCGGTGCATCCAGGTGCCGAGCGCGCAGACCGCCGTGCCGGCGGCGAGCATGTACTTCCAGAGGGGTGAGTCGCCGCCGCCGCCGCCAGACATGGCCGCGGGGATATCACGGCCCGCGAGGCGCCGGACAGCGTAGCCTCGGGGTGTGCTGTGGGGCCCCGTTCCGATCCGAGACGAAGGCGCGACGAGGGAGGCGTTCCTGACGCTCGCGGGCGCGCTGCTGGAGCGCCTCGGCGTGGTCGCGGCGCTCCCCGAGGCCGAGAGGTTCCACGCCCCATCGCGGGCTGAGTTCAAGGTGGCGGAGGGCGCGAGGGTCGTACTGGAGAGCCGCGCGATGGAGCCCGACCCCTACGCGGGCGGTCCCGTCCACTCGATGTCGCTCACGCTCTACGGGGTGGGGAATGAACGGCTCGAGGTCACGATCGACGAGGTCGCGTGGGTCGGCTCGGAGCTCACGGCGACGGTCGAGGGGCCCGAGGCGTGGCGCGCGCCCCTCGCGGCGATTGTTGAGGCGCACGTCGCGACGTTCGCGAAGTAGGAGCGCCCGCGGGTGCCTGACGGTCGAGGCCCCTCCGCGCGCTCGCGGCGCGGAGGGGTGCTCGAAGTGGGCCTCGGGCTCAGCCCTTGTTGTCGGTGGGCTTGTCGGAGGCGGCCTTGGCAGCCTCGGCCTTCGCCTTGGCGACGAGCTCGCGCTCGCGGCGAGCGCGGTCGATGCCGTCGGCGATGTCGGCGCCTCGCAGCGCGACGTAGGCCATCGAGCGGCGGTAGCGCTCGGCCATCTCCGGGTCGTCGTCCTGGCCCTTGGCGACCTGCGCGGCGACGCGGCGCACGATGCGGCTCAGGTCCGACACGGCCACGTCGCGCTGCTGGCGCGTGACGGCGACGAGCCCGTCGAGGCGGTGGAGCGAGTCCTCCGTCTCCTCGATGCGCTGCTCCAGCCGGGCGACCTCGGCGAGGTCCGGCGCGCGGCGGCCGAGGTCCTCGCTGAGGTGCGGCTCGTTCGCGTGCAGCTCCTTCGCGGCGCCCATGAGCTCCGCCCGGTGGCCCGTCGCCACGCGGTCGATGCTCTTGCGGGCGACGTCGGCGGAGACGCACTCCACCCGCGCGCTGCGCGGCGGGAGCTGGTCGACCGTGAGGTGCGGGGCGGCGCGCGTGGCGTCGTCCCACTCCTCGAAGTGCGTCGGGGCCTCGGTGCAGGCCCCGGGGGCCGCCACCGCCTTGTTGGGGGCGGGGGCGGCGGGCTTGAGGGCGTTGGGCTTCATGATCGCTCTACCTTTCTGAAGCGCCGTCTTCGCGCTTCGTAGGGACTGACCCCGCACCCGCCCTCCTCCGAAAGGGAATCGACGAGGCCCGTCACTTTTCGCCCTTCACCCCCAGCGCGCGGCGCAGCGACGCGAGGACGCGGTCGTGGTGGTTCTGCGCCGTGCGCGCGCTCATCCCCACGGCGGCGCCGACCTCCTCGAAGGTCGCATCCTCGGAGTAGCGCAGCCGGAGGATGGTGGCGTCGCGCCCGGACAAGGTCTTCAGCGCAGCTTCGAGGCGCGGCTCCACGATGAACGTCGCCGTGGGCGCGGCGCACTCCGGCACGTCGTCTCCGACCTCGTGGCCGAAGCGCGTGTGCTTTCGGCGTCGTAGCTCGCGCAGGTAGCGCTTTCGCGCGAGGTTCTGCGCCGCGCGGTAGACGTAGCCCCCGAGCTGGTTCGCCGGGCCGGGTGACCTCGCGAGGGTGTTCGCGATGGCCTGCTGCGCAAGCTCCTCGACGTCGGGGCCGGGCAGGCCCCAGGACGTGCACCGCACCGAGCGGCGGGCGACCTCGTGGAGCGCGCGAGCCGCGTCGTCTGTAGGAGCGGATCGGGGATCATCGTTCGCGGGTCGGTCGTCCATGGGGCACCTCCACGCGCAGCCGTGGCGCGTGGGGGCCCTCCTCGCGGGCGACCGTCAGAGGTTGCGTGCGAAGGGAAGAATTCGACCGACGCCCCGGAAGCGACCCGGGCCGGCCAACCCTTCGCCCGGGGGTGGTCAACATCACCTCGGGTGATGTTGAGATCACCTCGGGTGATGTTGAGATCACCTCGGGTGATGTTGAGATCACCTCGGGTGATGTTGAGATCACGCCGGGTGATGTTGGCGTCGCCGGGAGCCCCGTCCCCCTCCTAACGCCCCACTCCGCGAGTGGCTGCGTCCGCCGGGAACGACTCCATCTGCTCGTAGAGCTCGGCGACGGACAGCGACACGTCGACCGTCGGCAGCGACACCACCGCGGCTTCGCCCTCGTAGCTCGTGAGCAGCCACTGGTCGTTGGCCCGCCGCAGGAAGTGCTCGACGCGCCGACGGTGCTGCTCCACCAGCACGTACTCCTGCAGCGACTCGATCGACTGGTAGCTCTGGAACTTCTCGCCGCGGTCGTAGCCCTCGGTGCTCGGCGAGAGCACCTCGCAGATGACCCTCGGGTTGGTGAGGCTGCGCGGGTCTTCGCTGTGGAACCGCGGCCCGTCACAGACCACCAGCGCGTCGGAGTAGGTGTAGAGCCCCGTCGCCGGGATGAAGATGCGCTGCCCCTCCGGGAGCATCACGCAAGGTCGGCCGCGCAGACCGGTGCCTAACATCCGGTGCAGGTTGCCCACGAGGAGGTTGTGCCGCGGCGATCCCCCCGACATCGCGTAGACGACGCCCTCGAAGTACTCGTGCCGCTCGGGCGAAGCGTTCTCCATCGCGAGGTACTCGCCGACGGTGACGTCTGCTCGACGGGAGAGCCCCATGCGTCGGGTTTCGCACCGGCCGCCCGAGCGGGTCAAGCGGTGCTCGAAGCGCGCGGCGCGCCGACCGCGGCGACCGACCCCAGATGTTGTATTGATCGACGTCCTCGCTTGCCATAGAAGGGTCGCTCCTTGGCCTTCGATCCCGATCAAGAGCAACGGAACGACCTTCAGAGCCTGTCGCCCTGGAGAGATCGTCGCGGCCTCCTGCTCCTCGCGCCGCTGGTCGCGGCCATCCTGCTCCTCCTGCCGTGGCTGCCCTGGAGGTCGAACTTCGACGTCGACTCCCTGACTTGGTTCGAGCAGGTGCGCTCCGTCGCGCGGACGGGCTCCATCGGCTTCGTCAACGTCGACGCTCCGGAGACCAACAGCGAGAGCGCAACGCGGTGGTTCGTCGCCGTGGGTGGCCGGATCTGGGGGATCTACCCCGCGCCCCTGAGCTACCTCCTCGCGCCCGCGATGCGCCTGGGCGGCTTTCGTGGGGTGATCCGTACTCTGTGGCTCTTCGAGCTCGTCGCCGCGGTGTTCACCTACGCGACGGTGCACCGGCTCACGAGCCAGCGCTTTCTCGCCGTAGCGTCTGCCTATGC
Organism: Pseudomonadota bacterium; assembly: GCA_023428035.1. Classification (GTDB taxonomy): domain Bacteria; phylum Myxococcota_A; class Polyangia; order Polyangiales; genus JAEYZO01. Next base: position 6,180 of record JAEYZO010000578.1, read on the forward strand.
CCTCGTGATGGGGACGTCGTGGGTGATGTGGGCCACGTCGATCCAGCCCTTCGTTCCCGCGGGCGCGTTCCTTATCGCGGCGGTCTACGGGCGGACGCGAGCTGCGGTGGGGGGGGGGCGGGGGGGGGGGGGGG
>JAEYZO010000266.1 GCA_023428035.1 Pseudomonadota bacterium
CCGGCGGGGTGGACGGGGCGGCCGCCGACGTGCGCGACGCGAGGGCGAGGGACGTGGGGGTCGCGGACGTCCCCGCGGACGCGGACGGCGGTGTGGACGCGCCGTCGATGACCGACGGCGGCTGCGGCTGCCGCACGAACGGTGCGAACACCTCCGGCCGCGGCGCGCTGGGCGTGCTGTTCGCGCTCGGGGCGGCGCTGGCGACGCGTCGCCGCCGTCGTCGCTGACGCTAGGGTGGGAGGGCCTCACGCGTCGTGGCCGCGGCGCGTGGAGCGACCCCTATGGTTCCAGCAGCGGCGTGAGCGCCGAGACCATCTCGTCGGGTGAGATCCGCGAGACCGCGGGCGAGCCGTCTGCGCCGAGGTGCAGCATCACCGGGCCACCCCTTTCAACGTGCAGCGAGCAGTGGCTCGGGATCGTTCAGCGCGGGTCGCGTGGTCCGTCCCGGTCGGCTTGAGGTCCGGGGTTCCGCGGCTGCCGCCGCGTTCACCCCGCGCAAAGGCGCGGGCGCCCCTCTCGGGGCTTGAAGGAGGCGCTGCCGCACGTACACAGCGACGGGAGCGAGGTCTTGGAGCCCCGTCAGGGGCGACCTCGCTCTTGCGTGCGCCCGGCATGGGCGCTGGCTTGGGGGTGCAAGTCCCCCGGAAAGTAGGTCTCGACGATCCAAGCCGAAGGGCAAGGGCGGTGAGGTAACGATCCGTCTGAAGGAAGCCCGGAGCGCAGCAGCGAGCCGAGTGAAGGACCGACGTCACTTTTACCAATCAATACTCGCCCCTCGCGACCTGTAGCTCATGAAAGGAGGGTGCAGCCATGGCACAACGCAACGGCGCCCCTGACAAGTCCACCCCGTGTTCCCCCGTCTCGTCCCCCTCGACCTCCGCCTCCGACGTCGTCGTCGCGGACCTCGGAGGTGTGCAGCGACTCCGCAGCGCGGAGGTGATCGACCCCGACGCCGTGCCCGACCCCTCGGCGGGCGCCGTCGGCCTCTCGGGGCAGAAGGAGGTCGCCCGCGTCGCGGGAGGCAACGTCGCCGAGCTCATCGCCGCGCTCGATGTCGCCGGCAAGAGCCCGGCGGTGTTCGAGGAGTCGCACCGCTCCCCCGAGCGCGCCGCGCGCATCGCCGCCCGTATCCGCAAGGTGATGGAGACTGAGGCCCGCCTCGAGAACGCGCTCACGGTCACCCGCCAGCAGCGCCCCATCGCGGTCTCCGACGGGCACAAGCTCGCGGTCGGCATCGCCGACGATGTCCGCTACGCCGCGAGGCGCGACGCCACCGTCGCGCAGCGCTACGCCGCGGTCGTCGCCTACGCCGAGCTCCCCGCGCAGGCGGTGAAGAACGGCATCGCCCGCAAGCGCGCCGCGAAGGCCAAGGCCGCCAGGAAGGCCCAGGCCCAGCGGCCCGTCCCGGCCCCGCCCGACAGCGACAAGCCCAAGGGCTGACCGCTCCGACCCCCCGCCCGCTCTCACCCCACCAGCGCGTCGAACACGTCGCCCCGTGACTGCGCGGTGCGCCCGCGGAGGTCGGTCCGCGGCGTGCACCGTCGCGCCGCCCGATGCCCACTACCACCCGATCGCTCCGACTCGCCGTCGCCCTCGCCGCGGGGCTCACCACCCGCGCGGCCTCCGCGCAGACCAGCCCGGACGAAGCCCCGCCGCCCCCTCCGCCCGCCGCGCAGACGCAGACCCTGCAGTGCCCGGCGTGCGTCCCTGACGACGCGGCGCGCGTCGCGATCGACCGGGCCTCGGAGCTCATGGCCCAGGGCCGTGCCGCAGAGGCACGCCAGGTGTTGCGGCCTCGACTCAGCGGGACCAACCCCTGGGCGCGTTCCTACGACGCCCTCTCGGTGCTCGACCGGCTGGCCGTGCGACTCGCCGCGGCGCCTGCGCCGACCACCCCGACGGCGCTCACCACACCGCAGTCCCGCGACGGCCTCGAGGCGGCGTCGGTCTACACCTCGGCGATCCTCCTCGGCGTGGGCACCGGCGTCTGGATCGACGCGATGGCCGAGATCGACGACGTCCGCGCGGCGGTCATCGCTCCGCTCCTCCTCGGCGGCGTGGGCGCGGGCGCGCTCTACCTCGGCGAGCGCCTCAACGGCCCGCTCCGTCGCGGCCGAGGGACGGCCATGAGCAACGGCGTCCTCCTCGGCGCGCTCGCGGGGACGCTGTTCGGCGCGTGGGGCGGCAGCCAGGAAGACTGGAGCGGGCGCGCCATCGCCTCGACCGTCTGGGGCGGCGCGGTGCTCGGCCTCGGCGTGGGCCTCGGGGCCGGCGCCCTCACCGACATCACCCCCGCGGCGGCGTCGTTCGTAGGCTCGGGCGGCATCTGGGGGTCGCTCTTCGGCCTGGGGGTCGCGATGATCGCCGACGTCGACTCCGCCGGGTACCTCCTCGGCGCGCTCACGGGAGAGCTCGCGGGCGTCGCGCTCGGCGCCGCGCTCACGGGCACGCTCCGCCCGACCGAGGCGCAGGTGCACTGGATGGACCTCGGGTTCCTCTCGGGCGGGCTCGTGGGCACCGGGCTCGCGGTGCTGATCTTCGCGAACACCGACCTCGACTCGCCCGCGCTCCCCGCCGCGGTGGTCGAGGCCTCGCTCATCGGAGGCGGGATCCTCGGCTACGTGCTCGGCCGACCGAGGGCTCCGTCGTCGCCGAGCCCGGTGACCGCGAGCGCGAGGGACAGGTTCCGCGTGCACCCGGCCGTCGCGCCGACGCAGGGCGGCGGGGTGCTCATGCTCTCGATGCCCCAATTGCTGTGAGCGACCACCCCTTTCAAGGTGCGTGATTCGCTGCGCTCGATGGCTGGGGTTGGCTTGCGCCAGGAAAAGCCTGGTGATGGAGGACGTGATGGACGCCTGACCAACGGCATCGCCGAAACCATCTCTGGAGTCCCGCGGGGGGCAGAACCCCGCCCGGCAAAGGCGGTCGCCAGCCGGAAGCGAGTCTTGCGTGGACGTGGGGCGACCCCGGCTGCGAAGCGTAGACAGCGAGTGTGCGGGCCGCGTGATGGAGCCTCGAAAGCAGCGCTTGTGGAGGCCGACGCTGTGCTAACCGCGGAAGGCAGCATCGTCGTCCTGCATCGACCTGGGACTGGCGACTCCACCGGGGTCGGAGAGCGGGGCACACACACAAGGACTCCCCAGGAACCTGGGAGATCTGCTCGACTCCGATCGAACCCCCGGCGTGCGGCCACCGGGTGAACAAGGGCCTGATCGCCTCTCCGTCTGCGGGCGCGCACGGGGAAGGACGCGAACGAGCGCGCCCGCCGTCGGTACCGCCGAACGAACGTCAAGGAAGTGACGCGGGACGGTCGAGCAGAAGTCGGAGCGCCTTCACCGTAGCGGTGACGCGGGGGAACCGCCCCGAGGGACCCCGCCGAGCGAGAGAGGGCGCCGAGGCACGGCACCGCGCGAGGGAACGATGACCACGACGCCGAGCGAGGCAATCATCTCACCGAGAGTCGCGCGGATCGCGCAACTGGCGAGGCAAGCACCGGACATGGTGTTCACCACGCTGTTCCATCACGTCGACATGGACTGGATGCGCGAGGCGTATCGACGCACGCGCAAGGACGCCGCGACGGGTGTGGACGGGCAGGGCGCCGAGGCGTTCGCGCAGGACCTGGAGGGCAACCTCCGGCGACTGCTCGACGCGGCGAAGTCCGGCACGTACCGCGCGCCGCCGGTGCGTCGCGTGCACATTCCGAAGGGCGACGGGTCGCGCACGCGGCCCATCGGCATCCCGACCTTCGGGGACAAGGTGCTTCAGCGTGCGGTGGCGATGCTGTTGGAGGCCGTGTACGAGCAGGACTTTCTGGACTGCTCGTACGGCTTTCGGCCGGGTCGCTCCGCGCACGGGGCCATGCGCGCCAAGTTAGTTCCCTACACGACGTGAACCGCCTGTAGCGCAGGGGTTTTCCGCCTCGTGCGAGCGCGAGTCAGCGGTCCGCGCTGTGTTTGGAGGAAGTCCGCCGCGGTCGCGGGGCG
>JAEYZO010000481.1 GCA_023428035.1 Pseudomonadota bacterium
GTATACCCTCGCGGGCGCCTCGGCCGACACGGGCGGGCCCGCGGGAGGCAGCGCCGGTCGCGACGCGCACGCCGCCAGCGACGCCGCCACCACCGCCGCGCGGAGGAGCCCTCGCATCAGCGCACGGTCACGTCGGGGGAGGTGCAGTTCACGCCGAACCAGTCGATGTACGACGAGATCGGCGCGAAGGGCCGAGCCGACAGGCCCCGCAGCGCGCCCACGGTGCCTCCGCCATCAGCGGGGCAGCGGTAGTCGAAGGTCGAGCCCGACGCGGTGCCGTAGCCCGTCGATGTGGTGGTGGTGGTGTGCGTGAGGCGAAAGCCCGTCGCGGGGGTGCCCGTGACGGTCCACTGCACGCACTCGACGCCGACCTGGTAGAGGTAGGGGCTGCCGCGGCCGAACACCCGGCCCACCACGGAGTTCGCCGGGCACTCGAAGTTGAAGGCCGTGCCCGAGGGGGAGCGCGCCTCGACCGTGCCGCTGTCGCCCACCGGGTCGATCACCACGGTGTAGCGGTACGGCCGAACGGACGTGTCGGCGACGAGCCTGGGCGTGCCGCAGCGCATGCCGAGCTGGCTCACCAGGCCGGCGTAGCGGCCGAAGATCCCGCGGGCGAAAGCCCCCGCCGGGCACTGCTGGTTCTGCGTCGCCTCGCCGCTGCCGAAGACCCGGTACGCGAACTCGAGGAGGTTCGTCCCCGTGAGCCCCGTGGGGCAGCCCTCGTCGACGACGCCGTTGCAGGAGTTGTCGACGCCGTCGCAGACCTCGACGCCGCGCACCCCGCACGCGCCGCAGTGGTTCGGGCTCGTCGCGAGGTTCGTCTCGCAGCCGTTCGTCGCGTTGCCGTCGCAGTTGCCGCGCCCCGCGTCGCAGGTGGCTACCGTGCACGAGCCCGCGACGCAACCCGCGGCGCCGAAGGGGGCCGTGCAGGCCCGGCCGCACACCCCGCAGTGCGTGGTGCTCGTCGCCGTCGAGACCTCGCAGCCGTTGGTCGCGTTGCCGTCGCAGTCGTCGAAGCCCGACTCGCACGCGAACGCGCAGGACCCGCCGCTGCACGCCGCCGTCGCGTGCGAGGGCGTGGGCACACGCTCCCGCAGCGGCCGCAGTGGCTCACGGTGCCGCGGAGGTCGGTCTCGCAGCCGTTGGCCGAGTTGCCGTCGCAGTCCGCGAAGCTCGCGCCGCACGAGGCGATGCCGCACACCCCCGCCACGCACGAGGGGGTGCCGCCCATGGCCACGCAGGCGTTGCCGCAGGTGCGGCAGTTGTTGACGTCGGTGTTGACGTCGACCTCGCAGCCGTTGGCCGGGTCTCCGTCGCAGTCGGCGAAGCCCGCGTCGCAGGTGAAGCCGCAGGCTCCGGCGGAGCAGGTCGGCGTCGCGTGGGGCGGGGCGGGGCAGGCGTTGCCGCAGCGGCCGCAGTGGGTGACGGCGCCGCGCACGTCGGTCTCGCAGCCGGTCGTGAGGTCGCCGTCGCAGTCGCCGAAACCCGAGTCGCAGGTGAAGCCGCAGCGGCCCATCGCGCAGGTCGCGACCGAGGCGTTGGCGCGCACGGGGCACGCGTTGCCGCAGCGGCCGCAGTGGGAGACGACGTCAGCGGTGCGCTGCTCGCAGCCGTCGCGGGAGTCGCCGTTGCAGTCGGCGAAGCCCTCGGCGCAGGTGTAGCCGCAGAGCCCCGCGGCGCAGGCGATGGAGCCGGCGTTGGTGGGCGTGGGGCACGCGCGGCCGCACATGCCGCAGTTGGCGGGGTCGGTGGCGAGGTGCGACTCGCAGCCGTCCTCGTCGCTGCCGTTGCAGCTCGCGTAGCCCGTGTCGCAGCCGTCGATGGTGCAGGAGCCCGCGAAGCAGCTCGTGCGCGCGTTGGCGGCGGCGCAGCGGCGCGCGCAGGCGCCGCAGTTGGCGACGTCGGTGTCGACGTTGACGCACACGTTGCTGCAGCAGACCTCGCCGGGGCCGCAGCCTCGGCGCTCGTTGCAGCCGGGCACGCACTGGCCCATGAGGCAGATGGTGCGGACGGGGCAGGTGTCGTCGACCTCGCACTCGATGCAGATGTGACGGGAGGTGTCGCAGCGGCCGATGGCGCTCCCGCCGCCGTCGCCCGTGTCTCCGCCGTCGGGCACCCCGGCGTCGCCCGCGGAGCAGCCCTCGTCGGAGCGGCAACCCGCGACGCACTCGAAGCTCACCGGGTCGCAGTGCTGCGTCGGGGTGCAGTCGTCGTCGCTGGGCACGCAACGGACGCAGCGACCGCTCGCGGTGTCGCAGCGGCTCATGCCCGCGGTGGTGCACTGCTCGTCGCGGGTGCAGCCCGCGTCGGCGGCGGGGACGTCCTCCGCGTCGACCGCGGCCTCCGGGGCGTCGGGGACGTCCATCCTGGGAGCGTCCATCCCGCCGTCGGAGCGGGGGACGTCGACCGGCGGGACGTCGACCGCGGGCACGTCGGTGTCGGCCGTGTCCTTCGGGGTGACGTCGGCGTCTTCGACGGGCGCGAGGTTGGTGTCGTCGAAGCACCCCGAGGCCGTCACGGCGACCGACAGCGCGAGGGCGAGCGACCGAGAGCTCAAGCGAAGCCAGGAACGCATCGATTCATGGGACCGTAACCGCGCGCAGAGTCAATCCCCGATCAACGCCGACCCAGCCTCGGCATCGAGAAGGCCACCTCGAAGGTCACCGTGTCGGGCGTGGGCTCGGGCTCCGACGTCGGCTCCGTGGGGGTCTCCGCGGGCGGCACCGCGGGGATGACCTCGGAGGGAGGCACCACCACCCGGGAGGCCGCGCGACGCACGCACTCCGCGACGCGGGCGTCGTGCCCCGGGGCCGAGACCTCGCTCACGCCCCAGCGGCGCCCCTCCGGCGCGAGGGTCACCCGCACCATCCCTCGCGGCGCGAGCGAGGCGTGGCAGTACATCAGCCACGGCCCCGCGTCGCGGTGGATCGCGTGGAGCACCGAGGCCCAGGTGCGGTCGCCCCCGGGACGGAGCCCCGCGATCTGCACGGGCACCGCGGGGGGTGACTGCGGTCTGCGGGGGGAGCGGGTGACGCGGCCCGAGCGCGCGGCGCGGGGCGTCGGGTCGCCGTGGACGGTGAAGGGCGCGAGGGCGAGCGCGGCGAGGATCGCGAGGGACGGTGCTCGGGCGGCCATGACCGCACGGGTACGACGCGCGCTCGGGCGGGGGCGAATTCTCGGCTCGCTCTCAGAGCGCGCGCACGAGGGCCTGGGTGAACTCCGTGGTGGTGGCGTTGCCGCCGAGGTCGACGGTGCGCACGTCGGTCTCGCCGTAGACCTTGGCGACGGCGCCCTCGATGCGCCGCGCGGCGTCGCGCTCGCCCATGTAGTGCAGCATCAGCCCAGCCGAGAGGACGAGCGCCGTGGGGTTCGCGCAGTTCTTTCCGGCGATGTCGGGGGCGGAGCCGTGCACGGCCTCGAAGACCGCGCACTGGTCGCCGATGTTCGCGCCCGGGACGACCCCGAGGCCGCCCACGAGGCCGGCGGTGAGGTCCGAGAGGATGTCGCCGTAGAGGTTGTCCATCACCAGCACGTCGAAGCGCGAGGGGTCGCGCACGAGCTGCATCGAGCAGGCGTCGACGATGGCCTCGTTGGTCTCGATCTCGCTGAAGCGAGCGGACATCCTCCGGGCCACGTCGAGGAACATCCCGTCGGTGAGCTTCATGATGTTCGCCTTGTGGACGATCGTGACCTTCTTGCGCCCGTTGGAGCGGGCGTGGCGGAAGGCGAACTCCGAGATCCGCGCGCAGGCGCGCTCGGTGACGATCTTGAGGCTCTCGGCCACGCCGGGGACGACCATGTGCTCGATGCCCGAGTAGAGGCCCTCGGTGTTCTCACGCACGATCACCAGGTCGACGTTCTCGTAGCGGGTCTCGACGCCCTTGATCGAGCGCACCGGGCGCACGCAGGCGTAGAGGTCGAGGGCGCGGCGGAGCGTGACGTTCACGCTGCGAAAGCCCTTGCCGATGGGAGTGCCCACGGGGCCCTTGAGCGCCAGGCGGTTGCGCTGGATCGACGCGATGGCCTCGTCGGGGCAGGGGTTGCCGTATTTCTCCGCCGCGGCGGCGCCGGCCTCGTAGCTCTCCCACTGGATCTTCACGCCGCAGGCGGCGATGACCTCTTGCGTGGCGGCCGTGACCTCGGGGCCGATGCCGTCGCCGGGGATGAGCGTCACCGTGTAGTCCATGCGCGGTCCTCCATCGAAGGGTGTGGGGTGAGAGGGTCACCGGGGTAACCCTTTCGCCCCGGCGATCACAACCCCCTTCGATGCCGCGCCGCGGCGCGCGGCGGTGTCACGGGCCCGACGCGTCCATCCCGGCGCCGCCGTCGTTCATGGGCGCGCCGTTGCAGCCCGAGCCGTCTTCGGCGGGGATCACGATCACGATGTCTTCGAAGCCGAGGTTGGGCCTGCCGTCGGCGAGGAACTGCACCCGCGCCGGGAACCTCTGCGGTCTTGGCCCGCGCGGCACGCTCGCTTGAAGCTCCACCGAGAAGGTCAGCCGCGTGCCCGGCACCACGCCGTAGAAGGTCGTGTCGTCGAGGCGCTCGATCTGCCCCATGGGCGCCGCCCGCGCCGGGCGGATCGCGCGCACCAGGGTCGTCGCGCGGTTCATCGGGTCGAGGTCGACCACCCGCGCCGAGGCGTTGAATCTCACCTGCCGCGTGAAGGTCTCGACCGCGGTGACCACCCGCGAGTCGAGGTCGCGGCCGTCGGGGCCGATGTCGAAGACCAGCGGCTGACCCACCGAGGTGACCGCGCCGGAGTCGCGCGCGATGGCCTCGAGGTCGGCGCGGCCGGTGAAGGGCGCGACCCCCGACGAGATGCCGATGACCCTCGCGCGGGCGTCGCGCACCGCGGCGATCATCTCGTCGTAGCCGTGCGGCGCGCGCGACGCGGCGCAGCTGGGGAGCGTAGGCGGGCACGCGGGCGGCGAGGTGAAGGTCGCGGGGGAGTACGCGTTGCGGCCGAGGGGGCCGTTGTGCGTGGGGGCGTCGGTCACGACGACGAAGATGGGCTGCGCGTTCGGGCGCAGGCAGCCGTAGCCCACGCGGCCCGGGGCGGGGCACGCGGCGCGGGGGGCGATCCACGGGGGGTAGCCCTCGCCGCTCGCGACCTGAAAGAGCGCCTCGGTGAGCGCCTCGGGGTTGTCGCCGCCGAGGCCGGTGCGGATCGAGTTCACCGCGCCCTGCACGTTGGCGACGCTCTGGTCGACGGGAGAGACGAGGGAGAAGACCACGTCGTCGGGGGAGCCGTACTCGGGGATCGCGAAGTCGGAGTAGGTGGCCACGCCGAACTGCACGTCGTCGATGGCGCGGGCGATGGCCGGCACGATGGTCGACGAGAGGTTGGCCTTGATGTTGTCGATCTCGTCGTTCATCGACCCGGTGCGGTCGATCACGAAGAAGACGTCGGCGACGGAGAGCTGGGGCTGGGTCTCGAGGTCGACGGTGATGAGCCCAGCGTCGGGGTCGAGGTCGATGCAGAACTGCGTCGGGGGGACGTCGGCCTGGACGTCGACCGGCACGTCGGGCACCCGGAGCCCGGTCTTCGCGCCGCAGCCCAGGAGCGAGGTCGCGAGGCAGAGTGTCGTCGTCCAAGCGCTACGCCGACGCATGACGGCCCAGTGTAGGGAGCCCGGGCGGCATCGTCCACGCGCGAAGTCGCGCGCGGCCCTCAGCCCTCGCCGCGCGCCCGCACGGCGGCGCGGTGGGCGCGCTTGGCCTCTTCCCAGCGCTCGCGGTCTTCGGCGAGGGTGGTCACCCAGTCGAGGCTCGGCGCGGCGGGGGCTTCACCGGCTTCGATGGCCTCGGCGAGTCGCTCCGCGAGGCCGCGCTCGAGCTCGTCTCCGGCCACGGTAGCGAGCGCGGCCGACCCGGCCATGGGCCCCGCGCCGGCGAGGTGACCCGCGGCGACGAGGTCTCGCACGCTGTCGCCGAGCTCCGCGGTGGTCGCGCCGCCGCGGAGGAGGGTCATCGCGACGCGCGCGCCGCTGTCAGCCCGGAGCGTGCCGTCTTCGACCAGCACTACGGCGGCCTGGAGGTAGTTGCGCACGGGCACCACGCGAGGGCCGTAGCGGCGGAAGAAACCCGGGTCGCTCTTGCGCTCGAGGTGGATGACGATTCGGCGCACGGGGTCTTCGCGGGGGACCTCGTGGGCGAGGGCGACGATCTCCTCGCGCACGTCGGGGTACACCCCCGCGGCCTCGAGCACCGCCGCGAGACGTCTCGGCGGGACCTTGCCGCCGAGGATGTCGGCGTAGAGGGAGTAGACCAGCGCGTCGGCCTCGGCGTCGTCGCCGAAGAGGGTCTCGGGCACCGCGCCGGGCAGGGCCTTTCGCGAGCGCAGCAGCGCCGGGAGCTTGTAGCCGATCTGGTCGCGCAGCGCGCGGAAGCGCAGGCGCATGATGTGACGCAGCGAGGGCTTGAGGATGAACTCGTCCCACTGGATGCCGTCGAGGCGGAGCTTCGACTCCAGGGTCGAGCGCATCTGCTCGGGGCTCCCCGAGAGCACCGTGAGGTGGCACGCGGCCCCCGCGCGGAGCTCTCGCAGGAGGACCGTGGCGCCCGCGACGGCGCGCTTCACCTCGGGGGTCTCCATGGCCGTTCGCACGAGGTCGCGCCACGTGTCGAACTCCGTGTGGAGGTAGGTCTTGTCGAGGTCCCAGCGGAAGATGTGCTGGAGGGGAGGCTCGTCGGCCCCGTCTTGCGGGCTCACGGCGCGAGGCTACACCCCGCCCCGCCGCGCTGCACGACGCCGGCGTGACACCCCGGCGAAGGCGAGCGCCGCGAGCGCCGCGCAGAGGCCACCCGCGCGCGGGCTCGTAC
>JAEYZO010000576.1 GCA_023428035.1 Pseudomonadota bacterium
AGCTCGACCCGTGTCGCCGAGGCGTGGGCGTGCCACGGGGGGCGCCGACCCCGCCGCGACGAGGTCACCACCACGAGGCGCGAGCGCGCGGCCCGCTCGACGAGCTCCGCGAGGATGGTCGCCGACAGGTCGTCCATGTGCTCCGCGGCGTCCCACGCGAGCACGGTGATGCGGTCGTCGGCGAGGCGCGTCGCGATCTTCTGCATCGCGCTCCTCAACGGCCTCGACGCCGAGTCGATCGACTCGATGCTCGCGCTCACCACCCCGAGCACCACCCCCACCGCGAGCATCTCCTCGGGGGTCAATCCCAGCTCGCGCACCCGCCGGGCCTTCTCGCGCACCACGGCCTCGGGGTCGACCTCCTCGATGCCCAACAGCTCGCGCAGCATCGCCTGCATCGCCGCGAGGGGGATGTCCCTCTCGTGCGAGAGGCAGGTCGCGACGTGCCAGGTCACCTTGTGGTTCTGCCGACGCAGCCGGTAGTGGACCTCCTCGATGAAGCGGGTCTTGCCCACCCCCGCCTCGCCCACCACCTCGACCACCAGCAGCCCCTGCGTCGCGGCGCGCGCGAGCACCTCGCCGAAGAGCTTGAAGGGCGCCTGACGCCCCACCACCCTCCGTCGCACCTCGGCCCGCGCCTCGATCACCCGCGCGCCGCCGTCGGAGAGCGCCTCGGTCTCGAAGCCCTCGGCCACCGCGCCCGCCAGCGCGGGGGAGGTCAGCACCCGGTCCCGCGCCGTGAGCGCCAGGGCCCGCGCCGCGGCGATCGACTCCACCAGCGACTCGTCCTCGACGGGGAGACCGTCGGCGTCGAGGCGCACCCGGGCCGAGACGATCCCGATGCCGAGGGTCGCCCCCGGCGCGGCGCGCCCCACGATCTGCTGGAGGGTCAGCGCGACCCGCGTCGCGTGGGCGGCCTCTCGCCCGTCGGGCGAGCGCACGCCGAAGCCCAGCACCACCGCCCCCTCGCGGCGGTCGAGCACCGTGGCCGCGCGGCGGTCGGCGCTCGCCACCATCGCGTCGAGGCTCGTCTGGATCAGGGTCGGCGAGGCCCCCTCGAGCTGCGCCGCGAGCATCACCACCGGCCGCCGCTCGTCGGCGGGGCGCATCGAGGCCCCGGCCTTCGGCGGGGGCGCCTCTTCGACGGAGACCTCCTCGATCTCGACCTCGTCGTCGATCTCCTCGATCTCGGGCCCCATCGGCTCGCCGCCGAAGTCGTCGAAGGCCGCTTGGATGCCCCGCACGTCGACCACGGAGCTCGGCCCCGCCTCGCGCACCTCCTTCAGCCACTCGGCGAGGTCGTTGGGCCCGACGCGCGTGCCGAGGGTGTAGAGAAATGCCGTGAGCTCTTCATAGAGCTTCGCCGCGGTGCCGGGCCTCGCCGCGGGGTCGACGCTCATCGTCGCGTCGAGGAGGGCCACGATCTCGTCGGGGGCGTCGGGCCTGAACTGCTTCAGGGGCGGGCGCCTGCCCTCCAGCACCCGAGCGCGGACCTCCTGCGGGCGCGGCGGGGTCGAGGCCGCGGGCGCGAAGGGGTTCTGCCCCGCCAGGGCCTCGAACAGGGTCACCCCGAGCGCGTACACGTCGGCGCGGGCGTCGACCGGCTCGCCCCGCGCCTGCTCGGGGGACATGTACCCGTACTTCCCGCGGATCGTGCCCTGGGCCTCGATGGTGTTGCGGGCCTTCGCGATGCCGAAGTCCGTGACCTTCACCTCGCCCTCGAAGGACAGGAGCACGTTCTGCGGGGAGATGTCCCTGTGCACGACCCCCAGCGGCTGGCCGTGGGCGTCGCGACGTCGGTGCGCGTAGTCGAGCGCGCGGGCCACCTCGCAGGCCACGTACACCGCCACCTCGACGGGCACGTCACGGCCCTCGCGCCTGCACTCCCGGAGCACCTGCGCGAGGTCGCAGCCGCGCACGTACTCCATCGCGATGAAGTAGGTGTCCTCCTCCCGGCCGAGGTCGAACACCTGAACGATGTTCGCGTGCGAGAGCGCCACGCTGAGCCGCGCCTCGTGCAGGAACATATCGACGAACTGCTGGTTCTGCGCGAGGTTCGGCAGGATGCGCTTGAGCACCACCTGCTTCTCGAAGCCCTCGACGCCGTAGCTCTTCGCCTTGAAGACCTCGGCCATGCCGCCCCTCGCGATCAGCTCCAGCAACTGATACCGACCGAAGAGCAGGGGAGACTCGGACGACACGGCGCTCCTGCGGGGGCGCTCCTTGCGTCCCAGGCCAGACGAGAATACAGCGGCTCGCCCCTTCGCGGGGAATCCTTCCCGCGACCGCCTCCCCGACGCCGCGACGATGGCCACCCCGCGATCGACCCTGGCCTTCTCTGCCCTGCTGGCCGTCGGCACCCTCGGCCTCGCGGCCTTCGTCCTCTCCCGCGGCGCCCGCCCCGACGCCCCCGCCCCCGGCTTGTGCGAGGTCACCTCCACGCACTCGGTCAGCGCCGACAACGCCGAGCGCGCCGTCTCCGTCGCCGACACCCCCGAGGGCCCCGTGGTGCTCCTCGTCTCGCAGCGCGCCCGACGCGCCACCGCCCGCGCCGTGCGCGTCCCCCGGCAGGGCCCCCCCGCGGAGCTCGCCACCGCCGAGGCCGACGCTCCCGAGGCCGTCTCGCGCCTCGTCGACACCCCCGACGGCCCCGCCTTCGCCGTCTGGCGCTCGGGCTCCCTCACCGCCACGGTGCTCTCGCGTCCGACGCCCCGCGCCGTGACCTTCCCCCGGGGTGAGCCCCCCCGGGTTCGCGACGCGCTCCGCCCCAGCGTCGCCCTCGGCGCCGCGCGCGACGGCCTCCACGCGCTGCTCCTCTGGC
>JAEYZO010000601.1 GCA_023428035.1 Pseudomonadota bacterium
TGCGAGGGGTGAGCTCCCGCGAAGAGGAGACGGCGGCGCGCCTCGCGGCGATCGTTCAGTCGTCGGACGACGCGATCGTCTCGAAGACCCTCGACGGTGTCGTGGTGTCGTGGAACCCCGCGGCCGAGCGGATCTTCGGGTGGGCCAGCGAGGAGATCGTCGGGCGGCCGATCACGCTGATCATCCCGCCCGAGCGCCTCGGCGAAGAGGCCGAGGTGCTCGACAAGGTGAGGCGCGGCGAGGCCGTGGAGCACTTCGAGACGGAGAGGGTGCGCAAGTCCGGCGAGGTCGTGCACATCTCGCTGACCGTGTCGCCGGTGCGCGCCGTCGACGGGACCATCATCGGCGCGTCAAAGATCGCGCGGGACATCACGGCGCAGAAGCGCCTCGAGGCCGAGCGCCAGCTCTTCCTGGCGCGGGCCGAGCGGGCGCGGGCGACGGCTGAGGCGGCGAGCCGGGCCAAGGACGACTTCCTCTCGATCCTCAGCCACGAGCTGCGCACGCCGCTGCAGGCGATACTCGGGTGGGCCCACGTGCTGCGGGGCCGGCACCTGGCGCCCGAGCGCCAGGCCCAGGCGATCGACTCCATCGAGCGCAACGCCCGCGCGCAGACCCGGCTCGTCGAGGGCCTGCTCGACCTGTCGCGCATCGAGCGCGGGCGGTTCGTGCTGAGCGTCGGGCCGCTGGAGCTCGTCGACGTGGTGCAGGGCGCCCTCGACTCGATGCGCCCCGCGGCGGAGGCCAAGGGCATCACCATCCAGCCGGTGCTCGACTCGCACGCGACCATCGTGGGCGACGCTGACCGGCTCCAGCAGGTGGTGTGGAACCTCCTGTCGAACGCGATCAAGTTCACGCAGAAGGGCGGGCGGGTGCAGGTGCGCCTCCGGCGCGCCGCCTCCAACGTCGAGGTGGTGGTGGCGGACAATGGCCGGGGGATCGAGCCGTCGTTCCTGCCCCACGTGTTCGAGCGCTTTCGCCAGGCCGACAGCTCGAACACGCGCCGGGAGGGGGGCCTGGGCCTGGGGCTCTCCATCGCCCGCTCGCTCGTCGAGCTCCACGGCGGGACGATCACCGCCGCGAGCGACGGGCCCGAGCTCGGGGCGACCTTCACCGTGCGGCTCCCGATGGCGCCGTTGCGGGCCGACCGCGCGTCGCCCCCGCCCGCGGAGCCCGAGCCCGAAGCCCCCAGGCGGGAGACCTTCGAGTGCCCGCACGCCCTCCAGGGGCTGCGGGTGCTGGTGGTCGACGACGAGGCCGACACCCGCGCGCTGTTGGCGTTCCTGCTGGAGCAGTGCGACGCGTCGGTGACCCAGGCCGCGAGCGCGCCCGAGGCGCTCGCCGCGATAACGTCAGGGGCGTTCGACCTGCTGATCTCCGACGTGGGGATGCCCGGGGAAGACGGCTACTCCCTCCTCAGGCAGGTGCGGGCGCTCCCGGGCCCGGCGGCCTCGATGCCCGCCCTCGCCCTCACCGCCTACGCGCGCAGCGAAGACCGGACCCGCGCCCTGCGCGCGGGCTTCAACATGCACCTGCCGAAGCCCGTCGAGGCCGACGAGCTGCTGGTGGTCGTCGCCCACCTCTCGCGAAAGCTCATCGCCGCGACGAGGCCGACGACCTGATCCCCGACGAACCTCTCCACCGCCGCGCACATTTTTCTGGACGCGCCGACGCCAAATCAGGCATGAACACTTCGGGCCGCGCGGCACCGGCGTCCTCCCCCCCCAACGCCAACCGCGTGGCCTCTACCTACCTTCGCCCCCCACTCTCCGCGCCCACCGCGCGGGGCGTGGGGGGCTCCTCCTCACGTCACCCGACGCATCGATCGCGACATCGACGTCGCCCGACGGGTCAGCGCCGGGGGCGGCCCTGCTGGGCGCGGGCGAGCTTCTGGGCGGACCTCCTCGCCTCGGGGTCGCGCATCATGTGCCGCTGGGCGGTCTCCTGCGCAAGACGCGTGAGCGTCGGGTGCACCTTGAACCTCGGGTGCACGAAGCGCCCCAGGTAGTTGACGTCCATCTTGGCGAGGTTGTGCAGGTCGCGCTTCACGAGCTCGTGCTCGTTGTCGACGAAGTTCGCGAAGACCCTCGCGTAGAAGAGCGGCACCTTCACCTGCGCGTTGGCGGCCTCCTCGGGCTTGTAGGTCGACAGGAGCGCGTGGGCCTCCTTCGACTTGCTGCTGCGCGCGAAGGCCTCGGCCACGGTCGCCGCGATGGCCGCGCGCTCCTCGGCCTGCTGGGCCTTCTTCACGTCGACGTCGTCGGCGAGCTCCCCCGCCTCGCGGGTGCGCCCCACGAGCAGGTAGAGCTGGATGCGCGTCACGCGCACCGCGTCGGCCTGCAGCGCGCCGACCTTCTTGAGGTCGACCTTCTCGATGGTCTCGATGGCCTTCTCAGGGTCCTCCTGCGCCTCGAGCTGCGCGCGCACGACGAGGTTCATCGCGTCTTTGTCGGCGCCGGGGGCCTGCAGCGCCTCGAGCACCTCCTTACGGCCGCCCTCCCCCGCCTGGGCCTTCTTCAACAGCCCCGCGAGCCTCGTCTGCTTCTGCACGAAGCGCCAGATCCACAGCCCGCCCACGGCGAGGGCCACGGTGAGCACGCCGAGCACGGCCATCGCCGCGGTCGACCCGCTGGTGATCGCCAGCACCCACAGCCCCAGCAGCACCGCGCCGGCGATCGCGAGGTTGCGCCACTGGAGCGTCGGCGACTGCGCCGCGGGGGCCTCGGGCGTCGTCGGCTTCGTCGAGACGGGTTTCTCTGCCATCGGCGCCGTGAGGTACGCTCACCCCCCGCGCGGCGCAAGGCCCCCTCGGCGCCCGCGCGGCCTCCACCGCACCACAATGC
>JAEYZO010000605.1 GCA_023428035.1 Pseudomonadota bacterium
CGCGCGACGCGCGGACTCCAGCTCGGCCTCGGTGGTCGCGCCCGCCTGGAAGAGCGTCCGCTGCCGCTCCCACGCCGACTCCGCCGCGCGCAGCGTCGCCTCGGCCTGACGGAGCGACGCCTCGGTCGCCCGCGCGCTCACCGTGCGGAGCTGGCTCACCCGCGACGCGGCCACGAGCACCCCCGCGCGCGCCTGCTCCACCTGCGTCTCGAGCTCGCGCTCGTCGAGCTCCACCAGCACCTGGCCGGCCGCGACGCGGTCGCCCTCGTCGGTGTGCACCGCGCGCACGAGGCCGCCGAGCTGCGCGCTGAGGTTCACCTCCGCGGGGCTGAGCACGCGCCCGCTCGACACCACGGTCTGCACCACCTCTCGTCGCGCCGGGCGGATCACCGTCACCTTGGGCCCGAGCGCGCGCCGCGCGACGAGCCACCCGACGGCCGAGAGCGCCGCGACCGCGACGAGCACCGCGATCCATCGCCGTTGGTTCATCGCCGCGAGGGCCCTTCTGTGAGAGTGAGAGGACGGCGCATCCTGGGAGACGAGGGAATAGCGACGCCCCGGGGTGGATGTCCATGCGCGACGACACTCACCTCGGCCGTAGACCCTCGCGCGCACCGCCGACCGCAGGTGTAGTACCTCTGTCGGGATGGCAACGAGCCTCCTCGCGCTCCTCGACGACATCGCCACCCTCCTCGACGACGTGCTGATCCTGTCGAAGGTCGCGGGGCGCAAGACCGCGGGGGTGCTCGGCGACGACCTCGCCCTCAACGCCGAGCAGGTCGCCGGGGTGCGCGCCGAGCGCGAGCTCCCGGTGGTCTGGGCCGTCGCCAAGGGCTCGATGGTGAACAAGGCCGTGATCGTGCCGGCGGCCTTCGCGCTGAGCCTCCTGCTGCCGGTGCTCATCAAGCCGCTGCTGCTCGTGGGGGGGGCCTTCCTCTGCTACGAGGGCGCGCACAAGGTCGCCGAGAAGCTCCTGGGCAGCGACGAGGCGAAGGCGCAGCACAAGGCCCACGTCGAGGCCGTGGCCGACCCCGCCGTCGACCTCGTAGCCGTCGAGCGCGACAAGATCAAGGGCGCGATCCGCACGGACTTCATCCTCTCGGCGGAGATCATCGTCATCACCCTGGGCACGGTCTCGCAGGCCTCCGTCGCGACGCGCCTCACGGTGCTCTGCCTCGTCGCGGTGGTGATGACCGTGGGGGTCTACGGCGTGGTCGCGGGCATCGTGCGCCTCGACGACCTCGGGCAGTCGCTGGTGGCGCGGCCGAGCGCCGCCGCGCAGGCGGTGGGGCGTGGCATCCTCGCCTTCGCGCCGCGGCTGATGCGGCTCCTCTCGGTGGCGGGCACCGCGGCGATGTTCCTCGTTGGTGGGGGGATCGTGATCCACACCTTCGCGGTGCTGCACCTCGCCGCCCTCGCCGTCGAGGGGTGGGCGAAGGGCGCCGGCGCGCTCGGGCCCGCGCTCGCGTTCGTGAGCGGGCTCGTCGTCGAGGGGCTCGTGGGCTTGTTGGTGGGCGCGGCGATCGTCGGCGTGGTGGCGCTCGTCAAGAAGCTGCGCCGCAAGGGGTGAGGAGCGGTCAACGCGGGCCGTCGCTCGCGTCTGCGCCCCGGTTCGCGCAGGCCATCTCGGTGCAGGCCCACCCGCCTCGCTCGCAGCGGCAGTGGTTGCACCCGTCGTCGGAGCCCACGGTGGTCCCCTCTGAGGCGACGGTGTCGTTGGTGAGCCTGCAGGTGCCGTCGCGGGTGTAGCGGGCGAGCACGCCGGTCGGGGGGGTGGGCTGCGGCGCGGTCACGACCTGCGGCGCCGAGGGCGACTGGGGTGGCGCGGGCCGCGACGGCGAGCCCGAGGGGTCGCGCGAGCAGGCGGCCAGGGCGACGAGGGTGAGGAGCGCGTGCTTCATGGCGCGGTGCCTTTCGTGACGAGACGGAGTCGTTCGTACCGCAGCGCGCGCTGAGATTGGAGCGGCGCTTGACGGAGCCCCCCGATCGCGGCCCTATCGCCGCGCCGATGGCCACCGCCGCTCACCCCACACGCTTCTCGTCGCTGCGCGACCTCGCGCGGCTCCCTTGGCTCGACCTCGTCGACGGGCGCCTCACCGCCGACCCCTCCGTCGGCCCCGCGGTCGACCTGCACACGCACCTCGCGCTCGCCTTCGTGCGCCCCATGGCCGTCGACCTCCACCGCGCGAGCGAGCGCACCGAGTTCTACCTCCCCGAAGACCGCGCCCTCGACCTCGAGGCCTACCAGAACCTCAACTTCTCCAGCGACGACATGTCTCGCCTCACCCGCGACCTGTCGATCATGAGCCTCACCGCGCGCGGGATGCGCGCGACGCACACGGTCCCCAACCTGCTGCGCGACATGAAGGCGCTCGGCGTCGAGGCCTCGGTGTTGCTCGCCATCGACTGGCCCGCGCTCTCGGCCAACGCCGAGTCGTGGCTCGGCGCCGCGAAGGGAGAGAAGTCCCTGGTGGTCTTCGGCTCGGTGCACCCCTTCACGCCCAACGCCCTCGCGCGCCTCGACGCGCAGATCGACCTCGGCGCGCGCGGGATCAAGGTCCACCCCGCGGTGCAGCTCGTCGCGCCCGACCACCCGCTCAACCTCAGGATCTACCGGCGCTGCGGCGAGCGGGGCATACCCGTGTTCTGGCACTGCGGGCCCGTCGAGATCGAGGGCGCCTACGCGCGCAAGCTCAGCCAGGTGCGGCTCTACGAGAGGGCCATCGCCGAGAACCCGAAGACCACCTTCGTGCTCGGCCACTCGGGCGCGCTCCAGATGGAGACCGCGGTCGACTACGCGCGGCGCTACCCCAACGTGTGGCTCGAGCTCGCGAGCCAGGGACTGTCGAACGTGCGCAGGATCTTCGAGCGCGCCCCCCGCGACCGGATCGTCTT
Source organism: Pseudomonadota bacterium (assembly GCA_023428035.1). Lineage (GTDB taxonomy): Bacteria > Myxococcota_A > Polyangia > Polyangiales > JAEYZO01. Next base: position 2,896 of record JAEYZO010000605.1, read on the forward strand.
CGGCACCGACTGGCCCTTCTATCACCAGGCCATCGGGCTCGCGAAGGTGTGCATCGCCGCCGAGGGCGACGACGAGCTGCGCCGCGCGGTGCTCAGCGGCAACGCGAGGCGGCTGTTGAAGCTCGACGCGTGACGCATACCGACACGGACCTGACTTGGACGTGAAATGCTCCGCGGAGCGCGCCCGCAGCGAACGACCAAGCCGTACTCACGTACGGCGCGGGAGAACGCGAGGACGAATGCCCGCGGAGCGTTCACGGACGAGGCAGGGGCGTGTCGGTGTCAGTCGTCCTTGTCGCGCTCGCGCAGGTCGTGCTTGACCATCAGGCGCTGGAGGTGGCGGCGGTCGATGCCCGAGGTGCGCGCCGCCGCGCTCACGTTGTTGTTGTGCGACGCGAGCAGCTTCGTGAGGTAGGCGCGCTCGAAGATCTCGGTCCAGACCTCCTTCGCGTCGTGGAAGGGCAGGTCGGTGCGGATCTCGTGGCCGCCCACCCGGGGCTCCGCCGCCGCCGCGTGCTGAGAGAGCGCCGAGGGGTCGGCCCCCAGCACCGCGAAGCGCTCCACCAGGTTGCGCAGCTCCCGCACGTTCCCGGGGAAGTCGTAGTGCAGCAGCAGGTCCATCGCGCGGCGGTCGAGGCCCGGGTAGGCCGGGAGCGACTGCGCCCCGCGGCGGCGGTTCACGTCCTCGAGGATGGTCTCCACCAGCAGCGGCACGTCCTGCAGGCGCGAGCGGAGGGGGGGGAGCTTCACCACCACCGCGGCGAGGCGGTAGTAGAGGTCCTGGCGAAAGCGCCCGTCCTTCACCTCGCGCTGGAGGTTCTTGCCCGCCGCGGCCACCACCCGCACGTCGACCCTCTGCGCGGCGTCGGCGCCCGCGGGCCTCACCTCGCCCGACTCCAGGGCCTTCAGGAGCTTCGCCTGAAGGTCCAGCGGCAGCTCGGTCACCTCGTCGAAGAAGAGCGTGCCCCCGTCGGCGCGCGCGAAGGCCCCCTCGCGCCTGTCGCTGCCCGCGCGGCCGAAGAGCTCGGTCTCCATGTGCTCCTTCGGCATCGCGCCGAAGTCCACCACCACGAAGGGCGCGCCCGCCCGCGGCGAGCCGCGGTGCAGCGCGTCGGCCACGAGCTCCTTGCCCGTGCCGGGCTCCCCCTCGACCAGCACCGACAGGTCGCTCGACGCGATGCGCTCCAGCACCGCGAAGACCTCTCGCATCGCGGGCGAGGTGCCCACCATCCGGCCGAAGCGCACGCCCGTGGAGAGGTCCTTCTCCACCGTGGTGCCCAGGGGCTCGACCCGCACTCGCGTGCTGCCCAGCACCAGCTCCACCGCGCCGTTGAGGATCACGTCGCGCACCTGCGCGTCGCCCAGGAACGTACCGTTGGTGCTCGACGCGTCGATCACCCGCAGCCCGTCGGCCTCCAGCCGCAGCGTCGCGTGACGTCGCGACACCGAAGGGTCGCGGAGCACGAGGTCGTTGTCGTCTGCCCCGCCGACGCGGATCTCGTCCTGCGCGCCCTCGAACACCGCGCCCTTGTCGGCCCCGTCGAGCACGGTCACCCGCACCTTCTGGAGCCGCCGCGCGACCGTCTGACCGTTGCGCTCGATGAGCTGGGTAAGAGCCGTCGTCCGCTGCACGTTCATCGCCTCCTTCGCGCCCTATCTCTACCCTCACAAACGCCCGCGAGGCTACGGCCCAATTCATACCTTCCACGCTTCGCACCGCGGCCTCGAGGTCGCACTCCCGCGCGGTGGTAGCGTGCGGCGATGACCGTCACCGAAGAGGCCCTGCGCGACGCCTCCGCGGCGCTGCTCGACCGCTGCCGCGCGTCGAGGCTCAAGCTGGTCACCGCGGAGTCGCTCACGGGGGGGCTCATCGCCGCCACGGTGAGCTCCGTCGCGGGCGCGAGCGACGTGCTCGAGCGCGCCCTGGTGGTCTACTCCTGGGACGCCAAGACGCAGCTCCTCGGCGTGCCCCGCGACCTCATCGAGCGCGACGGCGCGGTGGCCGAGTCGGTCGCGAGAGCGATGGCCCTGGGCGCCCTCAACAACAGCCACCCCTTCGGCTCGCTTTCCGTCGCCGTGACGGGCGTCGCGGGCCCCGGGCCCTCAGAGGG
>JAEYZO010000751.1 GCA_023428035.1 Pseudomonadota bacterium
GGCCACGCCCGCGGACTGGGCGGGGGAGCCCGGCGCCACCGCGGCGACGGTGAGCCCCCCCTCGGGGAGCTCGGCCTCGGCGAGGGAGAGCCCCAGCGCAGAGAGCACGCGGTCGGCCTCGAGGCGCGCGGCCATCTCGCCCGGGAGGTCCCTGGGGCCCGAGTGCAGGTCGATCACCACGCCGCGCAGGGGGCGGGCGGTGGAGAGGCTCGCGCCCTCGGCGGTGTCGACCTGCAGCGAGACCCCGGCGCCGGCCCCGAGGAGCGACACCGTGGCGTGGCGGGGGGCGGCCGTCGCGCGCTCACCGGGGCAGGCGGTGAGCCCGCGGAGCATCGCGGGGGTGAGCACGAACTCGAGGCGGTCGCCGCCGGTGATGACCACGGCGTGGGAGCGCTCGGAGGCGTAGCTCGCGGGGCGCAACTCGCCGGTGGTGGGGTCCCAGACGGTGTCGTCGGGGGGGTCTCGGAGCTCCAGGGAGACAGGGCGAGCGCAGGGGCCGAGACCCGGGCGGGAGAGCCGCCCCGTGAGGCGCAGGGTCACCCGGCGGATGTCTTGCGGAGAGGGCAGGCCCGAGGCGTGGAGGACCACGCGCTCGCCAGGCTCCATCACCCGGGGGCTGAGGTCGGTCAGACCGAGCACCTCGTGAGTGGGCTGGGTCTCGCAGGCGCCGAGGGCGAGGGCGAGGGTGAGGGCGAGGGTCGGACGCTTCGGCACACCGTGGGATCACCACGGCGCGCGGGCCCGGGGGAAGTTTTCGGCGCGGGCGCGGGGCCCGTTCCCCGTGGGTGCTCAAGCGTGTTACTGCCCTACGGCCAACGGGACCGCCCCGCGGCGGTCGCACCACGAGGGACGCGCGTTGTCGATGGGTCAGGTCTTCACGGTCATCATGGCCGGCGGTTCAGGGACGCGCTTCTGGCCCGCCTCGCGCCGCCTCCGCCCGAAGCAGTTCCTCCCGCTGGGCGACGGCGTGACGCCCCTGCTCACGGCCACCGCGCGGCGGGTGTCGTCGCTCTCGCCCGCGGATCGCACCCTGGTGGTCACCCGCGCCGACCTCGCCGACGCGACGCGCGAGGCCCTGCCAGGCCTGCCCGCGGAGAACGTGTTGCTGGAGCCCGTGGGCCGCAACACGGCCCCGTGCGTGGCCTGGGCCACGGCCACCATCGCTCGCCGCGCCCCGAAGGGCGTCGCCATCGTGCTCGCGGCCGACGCTCACATCGCCGACGAGCCGGCCTTCGTCGCCGCGCTCTCCACCGCGGTCGAGGCCGCGGCGCGGGGCTCCATCGTCACCCTGGGCATCCAGCCCACGCGGCCCGAGACGGGCTACGGCTACCTCCACGTGGGCGACCCCCTCCCGGGCGCGCCCGAGGGCGTGCGGGCGGTGAAGGCCTTCGTCGAGAAGCCCGACGAGGCCCGCGCCGAGGCCTTCGTGCAGGGCGGCGCGCACCTCTGGAACGCGGGGATCTTCGTGTTCCGCGTCGACGTGATGCGCGACGCGGTGGCGCGCTTCCTCCCCGAGGTGTCGGCCGCGCTCGCGCGCTTCGACGCCGCGGCGGAGGAGGGCCGCGAAGAGGCCGTGGTGCGGGAGCTCTACCCCGCGCTCCCGAACGTCTCCGTCGACGTGGGGGTGATGGAGAAGGTCGGCCCCGTGGCGGTGGTGCCCGTCGACTGCGGGTGGAGCGACGTGGGGAGCTGGCAGGCCGCGTGGGAGCTCGGCGCGCGCGACGCCGCGGGCAACGTGACCCGCGCCGACGCGGTGCTCCCCGACGCGCGCGGCAACGTGGTGGTGGCCCCCCCAGGAAAGGTCGTGGCCCTCATCGGCGTCGACGACCTGGTGGTGGTCGACACCCCCGACGCCCTGCTGGTGGTGCCCCGCGCCCGCGCGCAGGACGTGAAGAAGGCCGTCGACGCCCTCGCCGCCGCGGGGCGAGACGAATCGCTCTGACCGGCTCTCTCATAGGTCCCGCTCCCCTCTACGCAGGCGATGAAGCAATGAACCCTCAGATCTTTCGCGAGTACGACATCCGGGGCAACGCCGAGCGCGACCTCTCCGACGACCTCGCGCGCGACCTCGGCCGCGCCCTCGGGTCGCTCTACGCCGAGCGGGGGCTCCGCCGGATCATGGTGGGCCGCGACTGCCGCGTGTCGTCGCAGCGGCTCCGCGACGCCCTCGTCGAGGGCCTGCTCGAGACGGGCCGGCAGGTGGTGCGCGTCGAGGTCGGGCCCACGCCCCTGCTGTACTTCGCGGTGCACCACCTCGACGCCGACGGCGGGGTGATGGTCACAGGCAGCCACAACCCGCCGGAGGACAACGGCTTCAAGATGCTCGTGGGCAAGGGCACCATCCACGGCGAGGAGATCCGCGCCCTGAGCGAGCGCATCGAGCGGCGAGACTTCGTGCGCTCGCCGGGCGGCCACGTCGAGGACAGGGAGGTCGGGCCCCTCTACGTCGAGTGGATGAAGGGCAACGTGAAGCTCGCGCGCACCGACCTGCGGGTCGTGGTCGACGCCGGCAACGGCGCCGGGGGCCCCCTCGCCCTCGCGTGCATGCGCGCCCTCGGCCTCGACCCCGAGGCGCTCTACTGCGACATGGACGGTCGCTTCCCCAACCACCACCCCGACCCCACGCTGCCCGAGAACGTGGCCGAGCTGATCGAGCGGGTGCGCGCGACGCAGGCCGACGTGGGCATCGCCTACGACGGCGACGCCGACCGCCTCGGGGCCATCGACCACACGGGCGAGATCGTGTGGGGCGACAAGCTCATGGTGGCCTTCGGCCGCTCGGTGCTGGAGCGGCACCCGGGCGCGGCGATCCTGGGCGAGGTGAAGTGCTCGCAGACGCTCTACGACGACATCGCGAAGCACGGCGGCCGGCCCATCATGTGGAAGACGGGCCACTCGCTCATCAAGGCCAAGATGAAGGAGGAGAAGGCCCTCCTCGCGGGCGAGATGTCTGGGCACCTGTTCTTCGCCGACCGGTACTTCGGCTACGACGACGCGATCTACGCCTCGCTGCGCCTGCTTGAGATCCTCGCGGCCTCGGACAAGACCCTGGCCGAGACGCTCTCGGACCTTCCGAGCACCTACGTGACGCCCGAGATCCGGGTGCCCTGCCCCGACGAGCTGAAGTTCTCGGTGGTGAAGCGGGTGCTGGAGCACTACCGCGGCAAGCACCCGGTGAGCGAGGTCGACGGCGCGAGGGTGAACTTCGGCGACGGCTGGGGCCTGGTGCGAGCGTCGAACACCCAGGCGGTGCTGGTGCTGCGCTTCGAGGCCAACAGCGAGGCGAGGCGAGACGCGCTGCGCCGAGAGGTCGAGGGCGTGGTGTCGCGCGCGAGGGAAGAGGGCTGACATGGGCTGCGTCGTCGGCGTCGACCTCGGCGGCACGGCGATCCGCGTGGGGCGCGTGTCGGGAGACGGCGCCGTCGACGGCCTCGTGCGCGTGCGCCACGGGGGCTTTCCGCAGCCCAGGGACGCCGTCGACCGCATCGTGCGCGCGGTGGAGAAGTGCGCTGGGGGAGAGGCCATCGACGCCGTCGGGGTGGGCGTCGCGGCCTGGGTCGAGCGCGCCTCGGGCTACGTCGCCCGCGCGCCCAACCTCGGGTGGATCGGCGTGCCCCTGGGCGAGCTCCTGCACCGCAGGCTCAACGCGCCCGTGGTGGTGCACAACGACCTCAAGGCCATCGCCTGGGGCGAGTACCGCTTCGGCGCGGGCCGCCACGCGAGGGAGCTCCTCGCCGTCTTCGTCGGCACGGGGGTGGGCGGCGCGGTGATCTCCGACGGCGTGCTCCAGCTCGGCGCGCGGGGCTTCTACGGCGAGATCGGCCACGTCAGGGTGGGCCCCGACGACGGGCCCCAGTGCGGCTGCGGCCGGCACGGATGCCTCGAGGCCTACGTAGGCGGCTCGGCCCTCGCGCGCCGCGCAGAAGAAGCCCGCGCGCAGGGCAGGCTCAAGCGCCTCGCGGCGCACACCGGCGAGGTCACCGCCGCCGACCTCGAGCGCGCCGCCAACGCGGGAGACCCCGACGCGCAGCGCCTGCTCGAGCAGGGCGGGGAGCTCCTCGGCCGCGTGCTCGGGTCGATGATCACCTTCCTCAACCCCGACGTGCTGCTCCTGGGCGGCGGGGTGTGGGCGTCGAGCGAGCACGTGAAAGACGCCGTGCGCCTCGGCGTCGACCTCACCTCGCACCCAGACTTTCGCCGCTCCGTGCGCATCGTCGACGGCGCGCTGGGAGACCGCGCGGGGGTGCTCGGCGCCGCCGACCTCGCGCGCACCGCCCAGTCGCCCTGGCACGACGAGAACACCCGCCCCCGCTGACCGCGCTCACCTGACGAACCCCGGGAGGCACCCACCCGGGCGTTTCGTCACGCCCAGGGCTAGACAATGAACAAACCATGAACAATAATCACCAAAGATGGACAATCCCTCCCTGGAGATACGCGGGCGGCGGCTCGCACGACGGAGGTCGACGGTGATGACGATGCAGACTCGGAGCGAAGATGGTTTTCAGCACGACGGGCCGGACCTCGACGTGGGCGAGCGCGACGGCGCGGCAGTGACGACCCCGCTGCCTCCGCGCAAGAAGCAGCGACGCGGTTTCGCCGCGATGGACCCTGCGAAGCAGCGCGAGATCGCGTCGAAGGGCGGCCGCGCGTCGCACGCCGCGGGCACGGGGCACGAGTGGAACTCCGACGCCGCGCGGGTCGCGGGTCGCAAGGGCGGTCTGGCCTCTCACGGGGGCCGCGGCCGCGACGCGCTCCCGCTCAACCGGGGAGAGGTCAGCGCGGCTCCCGCGAATCGATCCGAGTGATCGCCCAGCGGGCCGTCGCTCGCACGGTCTCGTCCGGGTCCTCGTCGGCGGCGCGCGTCAGCAC
>JAEYZO010000753.1 GCA_023428035.1 Pseudomonadota bacterium
CCCTCGCCCTCCTCGACCGCCCCGGCGACCGCAACGGGTCCGTCATCGCCGCCGAGGTCCGCGAAGAGCTCCGCCGAGCGCCGCGCCCCGCGCCCCTCCACGAGGTGCCCCGGCGCGCGCTCGACCGGCTCGCGCGGCGACGGCTCATCGACGCGCCCCACGCCGCGGCCGTACCCGACGCGATGCGCCTCGCCCTCGCGGTCTCCACGGAGGGGAGGTTCAGCCGACGCAGCCTCGGCTGGTGGCTCGACCTCCTCCCCTCCCTCGCCCGCGCCGACGCGCCCTCGCTGTACCTCCCCCGCGCGTGGTCCGAGGCCGTGACCGAGCGCTACACCGTCGACCGCGCGCTCTCGCTCGCGCGCGCCTTCGCCGAGGCGCTCCCGCGTCGCGAGCCTCGCCGTCGCCCTGAGCGCCCCCGCCGCAACGAGCCCTGCCCTTGCGGCTCGGGCCGCAAGTCGAAGCGCTGCTGCGGCCCCGCGCCGTCGGGGGTACAACCCGCGGCCTGAGCCCGAGGCCATGAGCGCGACGACGAACTACATCACCCCGGCGGGGCACAAGAAGCTCACCGACGAGCTCGATTTCCTCCAGCGCGAGGAGCGACCCCGGGTCGTGCGCGAGGTGCAAGACGCCGCCGCCCAGGGCGACCGCTCGGAGAACGCCGAGTACATCTACGGCAAGCGCAGGCTGCGGGAGATCGACCGCCGCCTGCGCTTCCTCGCCGACCGCCTGAAGGACGTCACCGTCGTCGACCCGGCGTCGCAGAAGGGCGACCGGGTCTTCTTCGGCGCCGAGGTCGAGGTCGAGGACGAAGACGGCCAGACCCACACCTGGCGCATCGTCGGAGTCGACGAGACCGACGCCGCGAGGGGGCTCATCTCGTGGCGCTCGCCCATCGGCGCTGCGCTCTTGAAGAAGGCCGTCGGCGACACCGCGGTGTACCGCCGCCCCGACGGAGAGACCGTGGAGCTCACCGTCACCGCCCTGCGGTACCGATAGCTCATCGGAGACAATCCCTGATGGGCCGTTCGAGCTCCTGAAGACAACGGCGCCTCGCCCACGTAGCCCTTGCGCCGACCTCGCGCTTCGAGCTAAGGTCCGCGCCCCTCAACTGCCCGCGACCGCGGGCGCAGCCTCCCTCTTCACCCACCCGCTCTCGCGACGCTCTCCCCGGGAGAGCTCACCGACGCCCCGATCCGCGGGCGCGGCGCGACGCATCAACCCCGAAGCGCACCATGGAACCCACGCCCAAAGCCTTTCACGACCTCGAGTGGCCCACGCTCGTCTCGCACCTCGCCGACCGCTGCCAGAGCCGGCAGGGCCGCGACCGCGCGCTCGACCTGACCCCCGCCGAGGCCCTCGACGACGCGCGCCTGCGATGGTCCCGCTCCCGCGACGCCGTCGAGGCCGCGCGCGCGGGGGAGCTCATCCCGCTGGGCCCCCTGCCCGACGTGACCGAGGCCCTGCACCGGGTCGAGCGCGACGCCGACGCGACCTCCCACGAGCTCCACGGCGTGCGCGAGATGCTCCGCACCGCCCACGCCCTCCGTCGCTGGGCGGGCGCCCGGCGTGAGCGTCACCCCGCCCTCGCCGCCGCGCTGCACAGCCCGCCGGAGCTCGACCGGCTGCTCGGCACCCTCGACCACGCGCTCGACCCCGACGGCACGCTCAGCGACCGCGCCAGCCAGGACCTCGCGGTGGCCCGGCGCCGCGCCCACGACGCCCGGCAGCGCATCCTCTCGCGCCTCGACGAGCTCATCGGCCGCTACGCCGAGGTGCTGCAGGACCGCTACTACACCGTGCGCGACGGGCGGTACGTGCTCCCGGTGCGCTCCGACGCGCACATCAGGGTGGTGGGCATCGTGCACGGCTCGTCGTCGTCGGGCGCCACGCTCTTCATCGAGCCCCGCTCGGTGGTGCAGCTCGGCAACCAGCTCAAGGTCGCGCAGGCCGACGTCGAGCGCGAGGAGGCCCGCGTGCTCGCGGAGCTCTCCGCGCGCTGCCGCTCGGAGCTCTCCGACCTCGACCACGCGCACCGGGCCTGCGTCGAGGCCGACCTGCTCCTCGCGGTGAGCCGCCTCGCCGCCGACCTCTCGGCGGAGTGCGTCGAGCCCGACCCCGAGCCCGTGTTGCAGCTCCGCCTCGCGCGGCACCCGCTGCTCGCCCTCTCCGACGCGCCGGTGGTGGCCAACGACCTCGCGCTCGCCGCGGGCCGCTGCCTGGTGATCTCGGGCCCCAACGCCGGGGGGAAGACCGTCGCCCTCAAGACCCTCGGCCTCGTGGCGCTGATGGTGCGCGCGGGGCTGCCGGTGCCGGTGCTGCCGGGCTCCCGCGTCGGGTGGTTCGACCCGGTGTTCTGCGACGTGGGCGACGACCAGTCGCTCGCGCGGAGCCTGTCGACCTTCAGCGCGCACGTCACGCACCTCGCCGAGGTGCTGCGCGGGGTGCGGCAGGGGGCGCTCGTGCTCCTCGACGAGCTCGCGGGCGGCACCGACCCCGAGGAGGGCGCGGCCCTCGCCGCGGCGGTGCTGGAGAACCTCGCGACGCGGGGCGCGGCGGTGGCGGTGACCACGCACTACGAGCTCCTGAAGACCCTCGCGGTGCGTGACTCTCGCTTCGAGAACGCCTCGGTGGGCTTCGACCTCGCGACCATGTCGCCGACCTTCACGGTGGCGATGGGGGTGCCGGGCGCGTCGAGCGCGCTGGCGGTGGCGCGGCGCTTCGGGGTCCCCGAGGCGGTGGTCGAGCGGGCGCGGGCGCTCCTGCCCGAGCACGCGGGCTCCCGCGAGGACGTGCTGCGACGTCTGGAGGACGAGGAGCGGGCGGCGCGGCTCGCGCGCGCGGCGGCGGAGGAGGAGTCTCGCACCATCGCGAAGCTGCGGCTGGAGCTGGAGTCCGAGCGCAACGCCCAGCGGGCCCGGGAGCAGGCGCGGGTGAGCCGCGAGGGCTCCGAGGTGCTCGCGGCCCTGCGGAGGGCGCGAGAGGAGCTCCGCGAGGCGGAGCTCCGGGTGCAGCGCAAGAAGCTCACGGAGCAGGAGC
>JAEYZO010000629.1 GCA_023428035.1 Pseudomonadota bacterium
GAAGCGCACCATACGCCCGCACGTACGCGCGCGGTCAACCGCCCGGTCGGGCAGGGGCCGCCCGAAAACAAAGACGGCGGCGAGGGTTCGCCGCCGCCGTGCCAGCCGAGCTGAGGATCAGTTCTCGACGAACGCCTTGAGGCGCTTGCTGCGCGACGGGTGGCGCAGCTTGCGGAGGGCCTTCGCCTCGATCTGGCGGATGCGCTCGCGGGTGACCTCGAAGTCCTGGCCGACCTCCTCGAGCGTGTGGTCCGACTTCTCGCCGATGCCGAACCGCATCCGCAGGACCTTCTCCTCGCGCGGCGTGAGCGTCGCGAGCACCTTGCGGGTCTGGTCCGCGAGGTTGACCGAGATGACGCTCTCGCTCGGCGAGATGATCGACTTGTCCTCGATGAAGTCGCCGAGGTGGGAGTCCTCCTCCTCGCCGATCGGCGTCTCGAGCGAGATCGGCTCCTTCGCGATCTTCAGGACCTTGCGCACCTTGTCGAGCGGCAGCTCCATGCGCTCCGCGATCTCCTCGGGAGTCGGCTCGCGGCCGAGCTCCTGCACGAGGTAGCGCGTGGTGCGCACGAGCTTGTTGATCGTCTCGATCATGTGCACCGGGATGCGGATGGTGCGCGCCTGATCAGCGATCGCGCGGGTGATGGCCTGACGGATCCACCACGTCGCGTAGGTGCTGAACTTGTACCCGCGGCGGTACTCGAACTTGTCGACCGCCTTCATCAGGCCGATGTTCCCCTCCTGGATCAGGTCGAGGAACTGCAAGCCACGGTTGGTGTACTTCTTCGCGATCGACACCACGAGCCGGAGGTTGGCCTCGACCAGCTCGGCCTTGGCCTTCTCGGCCATGCGCTCGCCGTCGCGGATCTCGCGGTAGGTCTTGCGCAGCTCGTCGAGGGAGACCCCCTGCTCGCGGGCCTTCTCCTCCACGGTGCGCACCCGGGTGGTGCTGGAGCGCAGCGCGTCGAGGAGCTGGTCGAGCTCCGCGGTCGAGCTCTTGAGCCCGCGGGCCATGGTCGACCGGCGGCGGGCGTCGGCGGCGTCGTACTCCTTCAGGCGCTTCTTCAGGTCGCGGGGCTCCAGCCCGAAGCGGCGGGCGGCCTCGGTCACCGGGGCCTCGGCGCGCTCGAGCTGGTCGATGAGGCGCTTGAGCTGCGTGACGATGTGCTCGATCTGCTTCTTGTTCAGCCGCAGGTCGATCAGCGACTGGCACATCTCGGCCTGGAACTTCTCGACCTCGGTCGCGACCTGCTTCTTGCGGGCGTCAGAGACCTTCTTGGTCCCCTCGACGCTCTCCTCGAGCGACAGGATGTCCGCCCAGAGCTTCTTGACCTTCTCGGTCAGCCGCTCGACGCGCTTGCGGACCTCCTCCTCGTTGTAGCCCTCCTCGTCGTCGGCGTCGCGCACGACGTCCTTCAGGCGGAGCTTGCGCTCCTTCACCTTCTGGCCGAGGCGGATGATCTCCTGCACCGCGATGGGCGAGCGCAGGATGGTGTTGAGCACCTTGTTCTCGCCGTCCTCGATGCGCTTGGCGATCTCGACCTCGCCCTCGCGGGTGAGCAGCGACACCGAGCCCATCTTGCGGAGGTACATCCGCACCGGGTCGTTCGACTTCGACGCGTAGGCGTCGTCGAAGCTCGCCGTCTCCTCCTCGTCGGAGATCGGCACCACGCGCTTCTCCTGGTCCTCCTCCGCGGCGCGCTTCGGGGTGACCTTCACCTGCGTCTGGGCGTCGACGATCTCGATCTCCTCGTCGCCGAGGATGCCCATCAGGTCCTCGATCTGGTCGGCGCTGAAGGCCTCGGCCGGCAGGGCCTCGTTGATCTCGTCGTACGTGAGGTGCCCCTTCGCCTTCCCGAGCTCGATGAGCTGCTGCACCTCCTTGCGGTCGCGGTTCTTCGCCTTCGCGTCGGCCTTCGGGTCGACGGCGGCGCCCTTCGCGGCGCCCTTCGCGGCGGCGCCCCTGGCCTCGGCCGGGGCCTTGCCCTTCGCCGCACCGTTGGCCTTCGCGGTCGTTCCCTTGCGAGTGGTCTCTTCCTTCATCGAACGGCTCCTCCGCACCGCGGAACGGATGGCCCGACACGCGGGCCCCCGTCAAATCAGTCCAATCAATCCCCGCCCTTGGGGCCTTCTCCCAGGGCGATCTGCCTCTTCACCGACAATTGCTCGTTGAGCAGCGACTGCTCCGTCGCCGGGTCTCCTTGCACGCCCGCTCGCGCGCTCTGGTGCTTCAAGAACCGCGCGTACTCGCTGGCCCTGGCCTTGTGCAGGGCCTTCGCCGCCGCGTGCATACTCTCGCGGCAGCGCCTCTGCACCTCGGGCTCGTCGGCGCTCACCGACAGCCGCGCGGCCATCCACTCCCGCTGCCGCGCGTCGCGGGCGAGCTCCAGCAGGGCCGCCCCGTCGAGCCTGCCCCCCGCCGCCCACTGCGCGCGCATCTCGCGGAAGATCACCGCGGGCACCTCCTCGAGGAGCTCGCCCAGCGCCTCGGCCTCGGCGCTCTCGAGCAGCGCCGGGAACACCAGCGCCGACTCCAGCGCCACCGCCGACGCCGCCCGGCGCCCACGGTTGCCGTCTTCTTCCATCCCCTCGAAGCGCACCGCGCCGAGCCTGCGCACGATCTCCTCGGCCCCGTCGACCCGCGCGGGCGCGGGCGCCGGCCGCGGCTGCTCCTTCAGCGCCAGGCGCACGGTCTTCTCGTCGAGGTGAAAGACCTTGGCCGCGAGGCGCACCCAGGCGTCGCGCTCGTCCTCCCGGGGGCTCGCCGCGATGGCCGGGGCGATCAGCCGGAGCGACGACAGCCGCGCGGGCATCGAGTCTCCCGCGAAGGCCGCCGCGTCGTGGATGAGCCACTCGACGATCCCGGGCCCCTCCTTCACCCGCGCGCGCATCGCCTCGGCGCCGGACTCCGGGTCGCGCAGGTAGGTGTCAGGGTCTTGCCCCGGCTTGAGCACCGCGACGCGCGCGGTGATGCCCGCCTTCGCGCAGACCGCGTGCGCCGCGCGGGCGGCCTTGCGCCCGGCCTCGTCACCGTCGAACACCAGCACCACGGTCTCGGCGAAGCGACGGAGCAGCTTCGCCTGGGCCTCGGTGAAGCTCGTGCCCAGCGCCGCGGCGCTCTCGGTGAACCCGTGCTGGTGCATCTGCACCACGTCGAAGTTGCCCTCGACCAGGATCGCCTCGGCCCGCTGGCGCATCGACATCTTCGCCTGCGAGAGCCCGTACAACAGCTCGCCCTTGCGGTAGATCGGCGTCTCGGGGGAGTTCACGTACTTGCCCGCGTCTTCGGGCACGATGCCCTCGGGCATCTCTTCGGTCACCGGGAGGATCCGCCCCGAGAAGGCCACGACCTTTCCCGAGCGGTCGAGCACCGGGAACATCAGCCGGTGGCGGAAGCGGTCGTACCAGCCCCCGCTCTTGCCCGGGTTGAGCAGGCCCGCGGTCTCGGCGTCGGCGGGGGAGAGCTTCAGCGCGCGCAGGTGCTCGACCAGCCCGTCCCACCGGGCAGGAGCGTAACCGAGGCGGAAGCGCGCGGTGGTCTCGTCGGTGATGCCCCGCTGCGAGAGGGCCTCGCGGGCGATGCCCCCGTCGGGGTCTTCGTGGAGACAGCGCTCGTAGAAGGCCGCGGCGGCCTCGCACACGGCCATCAGGCGCTCGCCCTGGTCGCGCTGCCGGCGCTCCTCGGCGACGCGCTCGGGGTCGCGGGTCTCGGGGATCTCGACGCCGACCTTCTCCGCCAGGGCGCGCAGGGCCTCGGTGAAGGTCACGCCCTCCATGTGCTCGTAGAAGCGCAGGGCGTCGCCCGAGGCCTTGCAGCCGAAGCAGTGGTAGAGCCCCCGCTCGGGGTTCACGTTGAAGCTCGGCGTGCGCTCGTCGTGGAAGGGACAGCGCGCGACCCAGTTCGCCCCCGCGCGGCGCAGGGGGACGTACTGACCGACCAGCTCCGCCAGGTCGATCCGTGCCCTCACCTGGTCGACCACCGCGCGCTCGAACAAAACGTCTCACCTCGTCGAGCGACTCGTGGCTCGCGACGCCTCTGGTTGACCCACGCGGGAACGGCCGCAGGCGGGGCCGCCGTCCATTAGCGCCGTGAATTTGTCGGGTCAAGCGAGGTGAACGCAAATCCTAGGGAGAATTTGCACCCCGCGAAGTCCCCGCCGTCATACCATGCCCGCCCCGTGCCGCCCTACCCCCCCGTCGGCCCGGCGGCCCTCACGACCCTGGGCCTGGCCC
>JAEYZO010000630.1 GCA_023428035.1 Pseudomonadota bacterium
GTCGGGGTTCGACACCCCGACACACCTACGAAGGAGAACGGATGCGACGCCTGGTCCCGGCCGCGCTGCTCGCGGCGACGATGTTGGTGCAGACGACCCACGGCGCAGACGCGCAGAGCACCGGCTCGCTGGTGTTCCTCAACCGCCGCCCGCCGCGGGAGTTCAACGGCAACATCCGCGCGTGGGCCACGGCGAACCGGGTGCAGTCCGTCACCGAAGACGTGCAGTCGCGCGTGTGGCGGGTGCAGTTCATGGCCTTCCTCTCTCGGCCGCCGCGCGCGAGCGAGGTGAACCTGGTCTTCTACAAGGTCGAGGGCCGCACCCGCCGCTACGTCTCCACCCAGAGCATCGCGCTGAGCAACCCCGGCGAGCAGGTCTTCTTCCACCAGACGGTGCTGCACCGCGGGCCCGACGAGTTCCAGCCGATGGAGCACTACGAGGTCGCGGTGACCGTGGCCGACGCGCGCGGCAACCACGAGGTCGCCCGCGGCCGAATCGGGCTGGTGGGTCAGGTCGAGCGCCGCGAGGGCGTGGTCGACTTCACCGGCGCCGCGCCCGTCGTGCGCTGACCGCTCCCCTCGCCCCACCGCCACGCCGAGCGCGCGTCGGTCACCGCGCCATGAAGCACACCGGCAGCGCGTCGAGGCCCGGGAACATCTCCGCCACCAGGTCGTGCAGCGCGCGGTCGTACTCCAGCAGCTCGGCGCGGGTGTTCACCGCGTTATGGATCCCGTTCCCCGGGATCGCCTGTAGCTTCACGTTGAAATAGATCGTGACGCCCTCGGCCCAGTACTCGTCCATGTTCGAGCCGGCGTAGGTGTCGTCCCAGAGCCCGGCGGCGCGGGCGTCGCGGTAGGCCTCGCGCACCCGACCGACGAAGGCCGGGTCGGCGGTGCCGATGCCCAGGTTCATCATCGCGTGCGCGAACTCGTGCACCAGGATGTTCGCCCCGCGGTAACGGTCGACCTCCTCGCAGAGCAGGTTCTCCTCGGCGCAGGTGGTGAGCGGGCGCTCCAGGGTCGCGCCGAGGCCCCGCGCGCGCATGTTCCAGTCGACCATCGGGTCGCTCGCGAGGAAGGCGTGCTCGGGGATGTCCGTGGTCATCTCGGTGCGGGCCATCACCCCGACGCGACCGCGGTTGCGGAGGATGGCCTGGTACACGTCGTCGCGCGCGCTCACCATCGCCCGCACGATGCGACACGCCGCGCGCAGGGCGGGGTCGCTCGCGACGCGGGAGCTCACGATGGGGATGCCCGACGCGTCGAGGTACTTCACGTAGAAGGGGTCGAGGGTCAGCGACGGGGGCGGCGCCGTGATGGGCAGGTCGCAGGGGTCGTCGCTGGGCGCGTCGACTACGCCCGGCGCGTCGGTGACCGAGGCGTCAGCGACGTCAGGGGTGACGTCCGCGGTCGAGGCGTCGGCCGGAGGGGCCGTGGACGCGGGGTCGTCGCTGCACCCGAGGGCGAGCGCGAGGGAGAGGGTCACGGCGATACGGCGAAGCATCAACGGGGCTCCATGCAGGGTCGGTCACTCGGAGAGTGAAGCGCGCGTCAGGCTGGTCTCGATGGGGGCGCCTCCGCCGACGGTGACGTAGAGGCTGCCGTCGGTGCGCGTGAGCTCGAGCTTCGCGTTGCGGTCGAGGCGCTCGCCCACGGCGTCGAGGAACTCCGGCTCGAAGCGCCACACCTCGATGGCGTCGAGCTTGTGCACGGGGCGCGAGCTCGCCTCGCGGCGCAGCTGGTTCAGGTCGGCGTGGGTGAAGAGCGCGACCCGGCGCGCGGCCTTCGAGGCCTTGTGCAGGCGCTCGGCGCTGGGCGAGCCGACGTCGATCCACGCGAGGAGGATCCCCGTGGGGTCTCGCACTGCGAGGGGCGGGTCGTCGGTGGAGGAGAGGCCCTCCTTCGAGAAGGCGATGCCGTCTTCGTACGAGAGGCAGTAGGCGAGGGCGCGGGTGACGAGGTAGCGCATCGACTCGGAGGGGTGCCGCGCGAGGCGCAGGTCGAGGTGCTCGTACACGCCTCGGTCGACGTCGGAGACGTCGACGTGGAGGTGATAGATCGTCGCGGTGAGGGCCATCGGGAGGGCGCGAAGGTACGACGTCTCAGAGGGCGTAGGTCTCTTCGAGGTAGCGCGCGATGTCGGCGGACTCGAACATCTCGCGGCCGGTGTTGGGGTCGACGAGGTAGGGCACGCGCATACGGCCCGAGCGGGCGACGAAGGCGGGGCGCGAGGGCGAGCCCTTGCCGACGTTCACGAGGCGGTAGGGGAGCTCGAGCTCGCAGAGGCGCTCGCGGGCGATGCGGCAGTAGGGCGAGGCCTCGAAGCTGTAGAGCGTGAGGGGCTGCTCGGGCTTCTTCGCGCGGCGGTAGCGCCCGCCGCGGGCGGCGCGGGCGAGCGAGGCCACGGAGCCGAAGGGCACGGTGATGTCGCTGGAGAGCACGAAGGGCGCGGGCCCCTCGCCGTAGCGCTCGTAGAGGTAGCGCACGATCGCCGACGACTCGTACATCGACTGGCCGGTGTTGGGGTCGACCATGTACGGGAAGCGCGCGCTGCCCCCCTTCTGCACGACCTCCTCGCGGTAGGTGGGCCCGCCCTTGGGGCAGGGGAAGATCATGGCCTCGAGGTCGAGGGCGGTGAGCGCCTCACGCACCTTGCGGCAGAAGGGGCAGGCCTCGAACTCGTAGAGGTGGATGGGCTCGGCGGGGCGCGGGCCCACGGAGGTGGTCACGAGGCCGAGCCCGAGGCGGAGGCCCGACGCGAGCCAGGAGGTCGCGACGTCGACGGTGCGGTTCATGGTGGGCGCATGGTGGGCCATCGCGGGGCGCGTTCCAACGGGGGGTCGCGGTGCTACGGTCGGGGCCGCCGTGAGCGAGCTCATCGACCCGTCTCGCCTCCTCGCCCCCCGCGCCGCCGAGGGGCGCTCCTGCGGTGAGTGCACCGTGTGCTGCACGGTCATGCCCGTGGTGGAGCTCGGCAAGGCCGCGCGCCGCGCCTGCGACCACGCGACGGCGACGGGCTGCGGGGTGCACCCCGAGCGGCCGACGAGCTGCCGGGAGTTCCACTGCGTGTGGCTGCGAGGGGGCGTCGGCGAGGACGAAGCGACGCGGCCCGACAGACTCGGGGTGATGTTCGACGGATACACCCTGCGGGGCGAGACGACCCCGCGCTTCGTGGCCTTCGAGGTCTGGGAGGGCGCGGTCGACTCCCCCGAGGCGCAGGCGGCGATCGACGCGCTCTCGCGGCACCGCGAGGTGGGCATCTCGCGCCGCGACGGGCGCTGGAGCATCGTGGCGTGAGGGGGCGTTCGGTCGCTTTCCCCCGAACCTCCCCCCGACCCCATCTCAACCTCCCCCCGACCCCATCTCAACCTGCTCGGCGCCAGGGTTGAGGCCGTTTAGCACGGTGTAGACCCTCGCGGATGCTCCCGTGCCCTGCCTCGAGCGCGGTCGTCGACGCGCCGAGGAGGGACTTCGCCCAGGGCTGTAGGGTTTGGAGGACGCGGGGGAGTTCTGGCGGGGGCGGGGGGGGGGGCCCCGGGGGGGGGGGGGGGGG
>JAEYZO010000882.1 GCA_023428035.1 Pseudomonadota bacterium
TTGATGGGGTGGGCGGGGAGGGCGCTGAGAGGGGCGGCGTCGAGGGGGACGTCTGCGTGCGAGAGGGCTGCGCGAGGGGCGTTGGAGTCGGTCACCGCTGCAACCTCGGGGTGGAGTCGACAGAACATCCAAATCGCGAAGTGTTCGTCCGGGCGTGCCACCGCGGCTCGACGCCGGGCGCGGTTGGATGCCTTATCCACATCCACATCCACCTTATCCGCTCCCCAACCACTACTTCGTGTTCGACGGCGTCCCGATCGACTACGTCTTCTGCCCGCCGGACGGGCGCGTCAGCCTCGCCACCACCTATCTGAGGTCGAACCGCGCTCACTCCTGGGTATCGGCGAGCCACCACTCCCGCAGGTCGAGCGCGACGTCTTCGAAGGGCGGCAGCCGCGCGTCCTGCTCGTCGCGGTACGCCCCGAGGTCGACCCAGCGACCGCCCTCCAGCCGGAGCACGCTGAGCGTCTGCGACTCGCGGTCAATCTCCCAGAGGAAGGGAACGCCCGACGCCGCGTAGAGACGCCGCTTCACCAGCAGTTGATACCCGCGGGTGGTCGGTGACAGCACCTCACAGACCCAGTCGGGAACCACGTCGATCGCGCGGTTGGTCGGCAGCGAGGGCATGCGCTCACGTCGCCACCCGGCGACGTCGGGCGAAATCTCAGGAGCACGCGGTAGTTCGACGCCGGGCTCGGGGAGGATCCACCAGCCGCCGGGGCCGCCGCGCCCTCGCTGGAAGGGCGCCAGGATGTCGGCGAACACCAGCCCCGCGACGCCTTGGTGTATCGCACGGAGGCGGGTCATCGCGTAGAGCACGCCGTCGATCAGCTCGCCTTTCATGTGCTCGGGCAGCGCGTCAAGATCAGCGAGCGTCGCCGGGCCGGGCAGCTTGACCGCAGGGAGCGCCATGTCCCCGACTGTATCCGACGACCTCCACCAGGGCGTCCTCGACAGCGCCGCCCCGGCGTAGACATTGACCCCGCGATGACCTCCCCCGCGTTCGACCTCGCGATCAACGGCGGCCTCTTCTTCGACGGCACCGGCGCCCCAAAACGCGTGGTCAGCCTCGGCGTCCGCGACGGCAAGCTCACCGAGCTGCGCGAGTCGCCCTACTCCGCTGGCGAGGCGCGCGAGACCATCGATGCGACGGGGCCCTGGATCACGCCCGGCTTCGTCGACCTGCACACCCACTACGGCGCCGAGCTCGAGGCCGCGCCCGCGCTCTCCGAGTCGCTGCGCCACAAGGTCACCACGCTGCTCGTGGGCAGTTGCTCGCTCGGAACCGTGCTGTCGTCGCCGCTCAACATCGCCGACATGTTCACCCGCGTCGAGGCCGTTCCCCGCGAGCACGTGCTCCCCGTCTCCGAGACGAAGAAGTCCTGGAACACCCCGACCGAGTACCGTGCCCACCTCGACTCGTTGCCGCCACCACCGCTACCGCAGGGTGGAGTCCACAGAACACCCGAATCGCGAAGTGCTCGTCCGGGCGTGCCACCGCGGCTCGACGCCGGGGGCGGTTGGATGCCTTATCCGCGGCCGATGCGTTGGGATGCGTGGCAGCAGGTTGCCGATCTACACCTTCCAGAACCCTACGGCTCTGGTAGTGTGCGCAGCGCGCAAGGACAGCATTCTCTGGGAGGAGTCGGGGCGGTATGAATAACGAGCAGCACACGTACGAGAGGCACCGTGCGGAATCGTCGCGACTCTACGACGCGATGATCCGTCTCGCGGCGGTCTGGGATGAGGTGTCTGGACCCACCGGCTCCGTGAAGGAGCTGTCGCGCGGCGCGCAGATCCGCAAGCAGGCCGAGCGGCTCAAGACAGATGCCTTCAACCTCATGATCGTCGGGGAGTTCAAGCGGGGCAAGAGCACGCTGATCAACGCGATGTTGGGCAAGCCCGTGCTCCCCGCGAAGATCGCTCCCTGCACGGCGGTGATCACGCAGGTTCAGTACGGCGACCGCGAGATCGCACGGCTCTACTTCCAGGACGAGAAGCGTGCGCCGCTCGAGGTGCCGTCGTCGGAGTTGAAGAAGTACGTCGCCATCGACCAGACCGGCGACGACCCCTCCATGGTCCGCAGCAAGGACTACGCGAAGATGGATGTGTACGCGCCGCTCGCGCTTTGTCGAGAAGGCGTGACGGTCATCGACTCGCCGGGGCTCAACGAGCACGAGACCCGCACCGAGGTCTCGCTGCGCTTTCTCACGGAGGCGGACGCGTTGTTGCTGGTGTTGAGCTGCGAGCAGCAGCTCAGCCAGAGCGAGCTAGAGTTCATCTCCACGACAGCGCGGCAGCACGGGCACGACGCCCGCAACGTGTTCGTGGCGTGGAACCGCTACGACGCGGTTCGAGACAGCTTCGACGACGACCGCGACCTCCGGGCGCGCTCCCGCGCGATGCTTGAGCCGCACATCGGTGGGGCGTCGCGGGTCTACTACGTGTCTGCGCTCGAGGCCCTGCGCGGCCGGCACAACCAGGACGACGGACTGCTCCTGCGCTCCGGCGTGCCCACGCTCGAACACTCGCTCGAGACGTTCCTCACGCGCGAACGAGGCACGCTGAAGTTGAGCGGCCCCCTGGTCACCGTCGAGGCTGCGTTGAGGGAGCTCGGGCCGGCGATCGATCGACGGCGACTTCTGCTCCAGGCCGACGTCGCGCAACTGCAGAATCGGTACGACGCTGCAAAGCCGTCGTTCGACCGACTCGAGAAGGAGCGGGCGAAGATCCGGAAGCGGATCGAGAGTTCCCGCGACACCATCTCTTCACGAATCAAGCGGTCCTACGATGATTTCGTGAGGGGTTTGCGGCCCGCGCTCGACGCCGCGCTCGCGCCGGAGGAGGTCGGCCTCAAAAACCTCACTTTCGGCCGCAAGGAACTCTCCAAGCGTCTCGGCGAGAAGCTCGCACAGACCCTCTCGAGGGAAGTCGAGCGCTGGCGCAAGGAAGTCATGGAAGCGGAGTTCGCCGAGTCGATGGCCTCGCTCGAAGCGGAGATGAACGAGCACCTCGCCAAGTACGTGGCCGCTGTCGCGACGCTGCGGTCCGACCTCGACGTGTGCGGCGACGTGCACGCGGCCGAGGATGAGGGCAGTACGCTGAAGCAGGTCCTCGCCGCCGCCGGGGGATTCGCGCTGGGCGGCGTCGGCGGCGCGATTCTCGGCGGCACGCTCGGGACGAAGAGCATGCTGGCCGGACTGGGCGTTCACCTCACGGTGATGCTCGGCGCGATGGTTCTGGGGCTGAACCCCGTTGGGCTGATCGTGTTGAGCGTAATCTCGGGCCTCGGGCTTGCGACGGCGCAGAAGGGCGCCCTGGGCCGTGAGATCAAAGGCCAGATCGCCGAGGAGTTCCATAAGGCGCTCCTCGCGAAAGTCGGCGAGATCGAAGCGAAGATCGGAGAGACCCTTGCCGCGCCCTTCAATCAGCTGCGAGACAACGTCGACGCCGAGCTGACCCTGATGCTCGACGAACTGCGCGGACAGGTCGAGTATGCGCTCGGCGAGCTCACGGAGCGCAGGACGGAGGTCGGCCGCGAGGTCCTGAGGCTGGAGGGTATGCGCCAGCGCACCGAAGGGATCCAGAAGGAACTCGAGGCGGTTCGTGCATACCTCGCCCGAAACTAGTCCGCGGACGCGCCGCGCGACGGCGGTCGTCTCGGCAAGCAACGCAGCGACGCTGCTATCGACGGTGTCTTTCTTTGCGGACGATCTCGAGCGACTGGTGAAGGCGCACGCGGAGATCGACAAGGCGTTTCGCGACCAGACGAGGGCTGCGGTCGCGGAGATTCGGCGCCGCCTTGGCAGAGACGAGCTCTGGGTCGCGGTCGTCGGGGAGTTTAAGGCGGGGAAGAGCACGTTTCTCAATGCGCTCCTCGGCGCACCGCTGCTGGGTACGGCGAAGGCTGAATACACAGGGGTGAATACCGTGCTCCGGCACGGCGCGGAGTGCGACTACGCGTATGAGACCGAGGCGGGGAAGGTCATCAGGTTCGTCGACGAGGTGCCCGATCAACGCCCTCTATTGCAGAAGGAGATCATGCGCGCGGACCGCCACTGCGGCGACGTTCAGAAGAGCCTCTCAATGGCAGAACGGCGTGTGGAGACCTGCGGTCGCGAACTCCTGAGCGCTCGTGACGCGGCCGCAGCGAAGGAGGCAGCGTATGCCGTCCGCCGCGACGCGACGGAGCACGTGCGACTTGCTCGAAGGTATCGGGAGGCGGACGCTCAAACAGCAGCAATCGCAGCGGCGTCATCCGCGGCGCTCGTGCCCGGTTTCCTGCGCGCCGATGCGCGATGGTGGGCCGTTTGGACTTGGCTTCTCCGGTTCGCGATCGGATGGATCTGGCGTAAGGAGTTCATCGCTTGGCGCAGCGCCCTCGCCGCGCGCGAACGCGCGCTGAGCAGCCATTGCGAGGTCTGCGCGCAGCTCGAGTCGACGACCGCGGCGGCGACTGCCGCCGAGAACGAACTGGGCTACGCACGGTGGGACGCCCTAACTGCGGAGAGCGCGCTCGAAGAGGCGCGCCGCACCGTTCAGAGCCTCGAAGACAGCCGAAACAGCACCCAGGACGCCCTCGCGCGCCTGAGGCGCGAGCTCGAGGCGCACACGCGCGAGCGTCTGGCGCGATTTCGCGAGAACATCCGGTCGGTCGCCGCCATCGACCGACGAGGCGACGCGGTGCGGTCGCTGACCGTGTGGTACCCGTCGCCTCTTCTCCAGACCGGGCTGGTGCTGCTGGACACCCCCGGCGTCAATACGCCGCAGAAGAAGTTCGAGGCGCGCGCGTGGGAGGCGATCGAGCGCGAGGCCGATGCGTGCGTACTGCTGACCCCGGTCTCGCAAGCGCTCTCGCTCGAGACCCGCAAGGCGCTGAAGCGGATGCGTGATTACGTGCCGCATATCGCGCTTGCGATCACCAAGGTGGACAAGGCCGCGCAGGATGTCTTCACCGACGACCCCGACGAGGTCCGCGCGCAGGTCGAAGAGGTTCTCCGCGGCGCGGTGCAGGGGTACGCGCGGGAGATGGGCCGGACGGAGCGGGACGTTTTCTGGATCGCGACGGCCGCGGAGCGCGCGGTTCCAGAGACCCCGGCGTTCTCGGAGCGCGAGGGCCGGGAGTTCGCCGAGGCGATCGAGAGACTGACGAGCGCGCTTGCGTCGGAGCGGGCCGCTGTTCTCGGCGTGCGCGCCGCGAAGCTTGGCGCTGTCGCGGTGCAGCACCTCCGCGAGGAGGTGGAGCGCGTCGAGCGGGTCTACGCGGAGCGAATCGAGAAGCTCGAGTCAGAGCGTTTGCCCGATCCCAACGCAGAAGCCGAGCGACTCTCGAAGGGCTATCGCGCGGCACTCCGTGACCGTCTGAAAGAGGTCGAAGCATCGCACACCGAGGCGATCGATGGCGTCGGAGCACGATGGACGCTCGACATCGAGGCCGCCATCCAGGGGCGCGGCGAGAGGAAGACCCTCGAGCAATTCGCCAGCGGCACGCTCGAAAAGAAGATCGAGGAGTTGCGGAACCGGCTCAACCAGCAACTCAGCGAATACCTCGCGGATGCGTCGGCAGAGACGCGAGCCGTCGCCACGAGCGCGCTGGAGGAGGTCCATCAGCGTTACCGAATCGTGGCGCGTACGAGCAAGGTGTCGGTGCCGGCTCAGACGGTTGAGATCGACGCGTCGAGGCTCCTCGACGGTGCCCGCATGGGCGTCTCGAATGTGCTCTCGGGCCACTCCGATGAGAACCTGTACGCCGCGGGCGGAGGGGCGACGGCGGGGGCCGTGATCGGGACGTTCCTGCTCCCCGGGATCGGCACGGTCATTGGCGGCGTGCTCGGCGGCATTGCTGGCTCTCTGTTCGGCCCCAGCCTGGACGATCTTAAGGCAAAGCTGATCGCGAACTGCCGGGGCGTGATGGAGAATGCGCTGACGCAGGCGAAGGAGCAGCTCGCCGCGGCGGCGAAGCGGGCGCGGGCCGACGGCAAGCGCGCGATCAACGACGCGCTCTCGCTCGAGGTCTCGCGCTTTGCGCAGTGGATCGAAAGTATCCTCCGCGACGAGGAGCGCCGCATCGATGGCGAGCGGGAGAAGCTTCAGGATCTGCTCGAGCGCGCGCAGAGGCTCGAGGCGAGCGGAGGCGAGATGACTAGGCTCTCGGCGACGATCGCGAAGGAGTCCGCCCTGATGGCGCGCTCCCCGCAACCGTCGTGAAACTTCAGGAGGCACGATGGACCCGTTCACGTTGAACACAAATCTGGTGATCCCCCCCGAGAGGCTCGCGGAGGTGGTCGATGGAATCCGACGCGGGACGATGTATCAAGACGGAGGCGTGATCCGACAGACCGCAAACGAGCGACTCGTCACCTTCCTCAAAGCTGGTGGCGAGTCGATCGAGCCCTCGTCGTTCAACGGGCTCCTGGGCAACCTCGGCTCCGCCGCGTCGATGCTCAACCTCGGGGTGAACGTCGCGGGCTTCGCGGTCATGTATCGCAAGCTATCGACGCTCGAGGACGGCATTCGCCAGCTCGACACCGCCATGCGGGACGGCTTCGACGCGGTCTCGGGCAAGCTCGATCGCGCAGAGGCGCGGCTCATTGGGCTGCAGCTCCTCGCCTTGAGGGCGGCGACGGACCTCGAGCGGGTGGAGCGAAAGATCGATCGCGTCTCGGCACAGATCGACATCGCGCAGTTCGTCCCGCTCGCGCAGGCGTTAGAGCAGCTCGCAGACGTGCGACCGGGCGAGCCGATGCACGGCGCGGAGTGGTATCGCGCCCACGCTGAGCGCGCGCAGGGGGTACGTCTGTACTGTCTCGCTATGCTGGATCGCACCGACCTCGGAGCGCTGCCTGTCTCCGATCCCCGGTTCGTCGCCGCACGGGTGTATCTCCAGATTGCCGGGCTCGCCACGGTCTCGGAAGCGCGATGCCTGCGTGCTGCGGCAGCCACCCAGACCGCGATCCGTCGCCTGAAGGCCGTGTCGGAGCGCATCCTGCCCTTGAGCCAGGGGATCGTCCTCCGGCTGCTCGACGGGATGCCAGACATGCTGGGAGCGCGATCCATTGAGACGACGCTCGGCCGCGCCGATGCCGAGGCCCTCGCCCGCCACCTCCATCCGGGCACGGGAGGCGGCGAGGCCCTCGCGGCGTCTCGCACGGCATGGACCGCGAAGGTCGCGGAGGGCGACAAGGGGACCTTGGACCACCTCCGCACACTTCGCGGCGCCGCCGACGAATGGAAGGTGCGGGCAGAGGTCGCGCGGCAGACGGCGGAGGTCTATGAGCTGCTCGAGACTGTCCGCGCGGAGTATGAGTTCCTCGAGGCGAAGAAGCTCCGCGCCGAGCAGTGGGAGCAGGTGCTCGCGCAGATCCCAGAGGGACAGGTCGTGATGCTGGCGGCAAGCGTCGAAGGATAAGGGCCTACCCGAGTCCCTCCGGGGACAGCTCGTGACCTTGGGACGCGTCGAGCGTCGCGGAGAGCCGGAGGTCCCTGACTCATCCCCTCGGAATTCCCCGTCGTAGGTGGCGTTTTCGACTGGTCCGCTCTGACCGGAGCTCCTGTAGCGTTCGGCCGCATGGCAACGCCGTTCGAGTCTCCCGTTCCTTCCGAAGTCCCCCTGCGCGGTCTCGCGGCCACCACTGCGACCGAGGGGTGGAGTCGACAGAACAGCCAAATCGCGAAGAGTTCGACAGGGCGTGCCACTGTGGCTCGACGCCGGACGCGGTTGGACGCGTCATCCTCAACCTCTCCCTTCTCCTCCGCTCCGTCGCGGCGTCGTTCAACCACGCTCCGCGTCTACTCCGCCGCCGCCGCGGTCTCTGCGACCGGCACCGGCGTCTGATCCGGCCGCGCACGCGACAGACGTCGCTCCACCGCGAGCATCAGGAACGGCAGCGTCGCGAGGAGCGCCATCGAGAGCACGGCAACTCGGGTCATGCCGATGAGGGTGTGGTCGGCGGCCTCGACGAGCAGCGCCGTCGAGAGCATCGCGCCGAGCGACGAGGCCCCGTGCTGCACCGCGCTCTGGATCGACATGAAGCGCGCGCGCTCGGGCGGCCCCGGCACCCGCGAGGTGAGGGTGTTGAGCGCCACGTTGCGGAAGCCCATCGAGACCATGAACACGATGAAGACGCCGATCACCGGGAGCATCGGCGGCGTCGCGATGAAGCCCGCGGCGATGGCAAAGAGGATGAGCACGGTAGCGGGCGCCGCGACGCGCACCGCGCCGACGCGGTCGACCAGGCGCCCCGCGACCTGCATCGTGAGGAAGCTGAACAACCCCCCGACGAAGTAGAGCCGACCGAGGTGCGCGCGGGGGTAGCCCAGGTTGAACTGCACGTAGGGCGAGATGTTCGGGATGAGCACGAAGCCGCCCATCATCGCGGCGAAGCTCATCACGTAGGAGGTGAGCACCGTGGGGCGGCGCAGGAGCTCGAAGGTCATCGCGCGCTGCGCGGCCGCGGTGGGCCGCTCGCCCGTGAGGTGACCCCTGAGCGAGGGGAGCTTGAGCGCGGCGACGGCGGTGAGGATCGCTCCGAGCGCGGCGACGGCGAAGAAGGGCGCGCGCCAGCCTCCGCGGTGGGCGAGCTCCAAGCCCGCGGGCACGCCGAGCACCGAGGCGATCGAGAACGAGGCCATCACCACGCCCAGGGCCTTTCCGCGGCGCTCGACGGGGACGACGTCGGCGATGATCGAGAGCGAGACCGAGGTGGCGGGGCCGCCGAAGGCTCCCGCGAGGATGCGCGCGGCGAGGAGCGAGCCCATGCCCGTGGCGAGGCCCCCGGCGGCGGTGCCCACGACGAGGCCGAGCATCGAGACGACCAGCGCGGGCCGGCGGTCGAAGCGGTCGAGGAAGAGCGACGCGACGAGGCCCGAGACCATCGCCGAGGCGGTGTAGCTGCCGCCGATGAGCCCGAGGCGGGAGTTGGGGATGCCCAGCGCCACCGCGAAGTCGGGGCCCATCGGCATCACCATCACGAAGTCGAGGATGTTGACGAACTGCACCATCGCGACGAGGAGCACGATGGCGCGTTCAGAGGCGTTGCGTTGCACGGGTGGGGCTTCAGCTCTCTCGGAGGGGCCGTACACTGGCGCCATGGAGCGTGGCGCGGCGCTGTCGGCGATGCGGTCGGTGGTGGGCGACGCGTGGGTGGAGCGCGACGACGTGGTGCTCCGCCGCCTCGCGGTCAACACCCTCGGGGTCGAGCGCTCCCTCGCCGCGGCGGTGCGGCCGGCGTCGCTCGACGAGGTGCGCGGGTGCCTTCGGGCGGCGTCGCTGCACGGAGCGCCAGTGTACCCTGTCTCGCGGGGGCGCAACTGGGGCCTGGGTTCTCGGGCCCCCGTGGTCGACAGCTGCGTGCTCCTCGACCTCGGCCGTATGGACGCCATCACCGACTACGACGAGGCCATGGGCACCGTCACCGTCGAGCCGGGGGTGAGCTTCGCGGCGCTCTATGAATTCCTTCGGGAGCGGGGGTCGCCGTGGTTCGTGCCGGTGACCGGGTCGAGCCCCGAGGCGAGCGTGCTGGGCAACGCCCTCGAGCGCGGCGACGGCGTGGGCGTCGACGGCGACCGCGCGTCGCGGGTGTGCGACCTCGAGGCCGTGCTCTCGACGGGTGAGGTGCTCCGCACGGGCTTCTCTCGCTTCGAGGGCGCGCGCGCGGCGGGGGCGCACCGCTGGGGCGTGGGGCCGAGCCTCGACGGGCTCCTCACGCAGTCGAACCTCGCCGTGGTGACCCGGGCGACCCTGTGGCTGTCGCGCCTGCCGCGGTCGATCCACGCGCTGCGCTTCGCGGTGAAGACCACCGACGCGCTCGGGCCCCTCGTCGACGCGCTTCGATCACTGCGCGCCGAGGGCACGCTTCGCTCCACCGCGGCCTTGTGGAACGCCCTGCGCGTGCGCTCGACCGTGGCCCGCTACCCCTACGCGGCGGCGGGGGGCGCGGTGCCGCTGCCAGAGTCTCTGCGCGAAGACGTCGTGCGCGAGCTGGGCGGCTGCGCGTGGCACGGCCTGACGGGCATCTACGCCGCCGACGAGGCCATCGGCGCGGCGCTGCGCGAGCGCGCCGTGGCCGTGCTGGGCCCCGTGGTCGAGTCGTGGAGCGCCGAGGAGCGCGCGGGCGACGCCCGCTCCGGGCACGAGCTCCTGTGGGAGACCGAGCCGGCCTTCGGGTCGCTGCAGGGCGTTCCTCACGAGGAGAGCCTGCGGAGCGCGTACTGGCGGATGCGCGACGCCCCCGAGCGGGGGCTCGACCTCGACCGCGACGGCTGCGGGGTGATCTGGCTCTGCCCCGTGGTGCCGTGGCGCGGGGAGGACGTCGTGCGGGTGACCGCGATGGCCGAGGCGGCGATGCCCGCGGCGGGCTTCGAGGCGATGCTCGCGGTGGTGTCGCAGTCGGAGCGCAGCGCCTACGCGGTGCCGTCGATCTTCTTCGACCGCGGGGTCGAGGGCGAGGCCGAGAGAGCGATGGCCGCGCACGACGGGATGCTCCGCGCGATGGTGGCGGAGGGCTACCTGCCGTACCGCCTCGGTGTGCACTCGATGGGCGCGCTGCCGCCGTCGAGAGACGACACCGACGTCGTGCTTCGACGGATCAAGGCGGCGATGGACCCGGCTGGGGTGGTGGCCCCGGGGCGCTACGAGCGCTGAGCGCGGGAGCTCAGGGCGCGCCGATGTCGATCCAGCGCACGAGCCGTCGGCGCTCGGCGCAGTCGGGGTTCGGGGGGTTCAGGGGCATCCAGTTGTCGACGCCCACCGCGGCGCGGATCAGCGAGAGGCGCATGCGGACCGCGGCCTCGTTGTCCCAGTCGAAGCCCGGGGGCGCGCCGCCGCGCTCCTCGGGGGTGGTGAGCGTCGAGGCGTGGCAGCGCGTGCAGTAGGTCACGAAGAAGCCGCGCGCGAAGCCCTCCCAGGTGTCGCCCATGGCCGACGCGTCGGGCGTGTCGACGGGGGCGCGTAGGGCAGGGCAGCCGTTGCGGATCTCGACGTCCTCGCCCACGTCTCCCGGGACGTCCCCTGGGTCTCCGGCGTCTGCAGCGTCGCCGCCGGCGTCGCTCGCGTCGAGGACGTCCAGAGCGTCGGGCGCGTCTGCCCTGGCGTCCTCGACCACCGCGTCGGTCGGCCCCTGCGCGTCAAGGGGCGGGCCCGCGTCGACGCCGACGTCGACGGCGACCTCGGCGCGGTCCTCCGCCGCGTCGGTCACCGTCGGTCCGCGGTCGATCACCGCGGAGGCGTCGTTGGCCGGGGGCGATCCCTCACAGCCCGCCGCGACGAGGGCCGCGAGCGAGAACCATCCAAGCGAAGCGCGCATCCCTCGATGGTCGCCCCGAAGCCCCGTGAGCGACAAGCGCGCCGCGACGCAGACCCCGCGCCTGCGAAGACACCGCCGCGTCGAGGCGACTGTGGCCGAGGCCCCGGGGAGCTTGGGCCACCCCGGCCCATCGCGTGAGGCACGACGGTCCGCGACGGGCGCGAGCATCGATGCTTCCGAGGGTTATCGCACGCGGACCGACTCTTGCTGCGGGCCCGTCGAGCCTCCCCCGCGATGTCCAGCCCGCGCCGTCCCCAACGCCCTTCTCGTCAGGAATCCCGGACCAGGACCCCGCCTTCGGGCACTCCCCCGGTCGGCAACTCGGCGCGCCCCAAGGCCCCGGCTCCCGCCGTCGCGACGCCCCCCAAGGGCACGCCACGGTCGGCGGCCCACGCCTCCTCTCCGCGGGGCACGCCTCGGGTCTCCGCCGACACCAGCCAGGCCCGGCCCGCGAGCGTCGCGCCGATCCCGGCGCCGAACACCTCGTCGGGCGGTCGGAGCG
>JAEYZO010000925.1 GCA_023428035.1 Pseudomonadota bacterium
AAGTAGGTGTCGTGCAGGTGGATGTCGATGGAGAGGACGCCGAGGAAGACGCCGGTGAGGCCGCCGATGGTGAAGAGGATCAGGAACGACAGCGCGTAGAGCATCGGCGTCGTGAGCCAGATCGAGCCCTTGTAGAGCGTGGCGGTCCAGTTGAAGACCTTCACGCCCGAGGGGATGGCCACGAGCATGGTGAGGGCCGAGAACACCATGGTGGCGAACTCGCTCTGCCCCGAGGTGAACATGTGGTGGCCCCACACGAGGAAGCCCAGGAGCGCGAGGCCCAGGGAGCTCATGGCGATGGCGAAGTAGCCGAAGACCGCCCGGCGCGAGAAGGTGGCGAAGAGCTCGCTCACGATCGCCATGCCCGGGACGATCATGATGTAGACGGCGGGGTGCGAGTAGAACCAGAAGAAGTGCTGGAAGAGCACCGGGTCGCCGCCGAGGGCGGGGTTGAAGATCCCGAGGCCGAGCACGCGCTCCATCGCGAGGAGGAGGAGGGTGATGGCGAGGACGGGGGTCGCGAGCACCTGGATGATGGAGGTGGCGTAGATGCCCCAGATGAAGAGGGGCAGGCGGCGCCAGTGCATCCCGGGGGCGCGGAGCTTGTGGACGGTGACGATGAAGTTGAGCCCGGTGAGGATCGACGAGAACCCGAGGATGAACACCCCGAGGGTCATCGAGACCACCGACGAGGCCGTGCTGGTGCTGTAGGGGGTGTAGAAGGTCCAGCCCGTGTCGACGGCGCCGGAGATGATCGAGAAGAGGCAGAAGACCGCCCCGATCACGTAGATGTAGAAGCTCAGGAGGTTGAGCCGTGGGAAGGCCACGTCCTTCGCGCCGAGCATCACCGGGAGGATGAAGTTCCCCAACGCTCCCGGGACGGACGGGATGATGAAGAGGAACACCATGATGGCGCCGTGAAGCGTGAAGACCCGGTTGTAGGTCGCCGCGTCCATGATGGTGCGGCCCGGGCTCAGCAGCTCGAGGCGCACCAGCAGCGCCATCACGCCGCCCAGGAAGAACGCGAGGATGACGCTGATGAGGTACATCACCCCGATGCGCTTGTGGTCGAGCGTGACCAGCCAGGACATCACGCCCTTGCCGGCCTTGAGGTAGTTCTCGTTGGGGTCGAGCCCGCCGTGGGCGTCGTGCTCGTTCCCGTGTGCAGTTGCCGTGGCCATGATTGCGAACGTTCCTTCGACGGAGAGCGCGCTTATCGGAGCGAGCGGATGTAGGCGATGAGGGCGTCGACCTGTCGGTCGTTGAGCGTGCCCTGGAACGACGGCATCACCGGGTTGAACCCGCGGTGGATCTGCGCGGCGGGCTGCAGGATCGACCGTCGGAGGTAGTTCTCGTCAGCCTCGACGGTGGAGCCGTCCTGCAGGTCGACGCGCGAGCCGAAGAGGCCCCGCCACGTCGGGCCCGTCATCGCGGAGCCGTCGACCGAGTGGCAGGTGTTGCACTGGTTCGCGGTGAAGAGCTGCTGGCCCCACTCCGCGGGGGTGCACTCGCGGTCGCCGCAGGTGGGCGGCCGGAGGACCTCGTCGAGGAAGGCCGACCAGCGGGCGCTGTCGACGATCTCGACGTTGCCGTTCATCGAGAAGTGGCCGGTGAAGGTCTGGTTGCCCTGGGCGTCGGTGCTGGCGGTGTCGGCGGCGCCGCAGTACTCCGCGCAGTAGTAGCGGGTGGTGCCCGTGGTGGTCGCCTGGAACCAGAGGGTGGAGTACATCCCGGGGACGGCGTCGCGCTTCGCGCGGAAGGCGGGGATGAACATCGCGTGGAGCACGTCCTCGGAGGACATCACGAGGCGCACCGGGCGGTTCACGGGGACCACGAGGCGGTCGGCGGTGTGGCCGCCGTTGGGGTACTCGAAGTCCCAGGCCCACTTGCGGGCGCGCACGCGGATGTCGAGCGCGTCGGCGGGGGGCACGGTCATCCGCACGTAGCCCTGGAAGCCCCAGTGGAAGAGGAACGCGAGGAGGATGAGCGGCGAGACCGTCCAGGCGATCTCGATCACCAGGTTGTGCCCCGTGGGCTCGGCCTGCACGCCCGGCTGGCGGCGGTACTTCCAGACGAAGTAGAGCGCGGTGCCGGTGACCCCCACGAAGAGGACCACGCTCACCCAGTAGACGAAGTAATAGACCCAGTCGACCTGGGCCGCGAAGGTGGACCACTGGCCGGGGAGCTGAACGGTGGGCTGCGGGTTCATCTCAGGTGCCTTCTCGGTGCGCCGAGGGGTTCTCGATGTCGGTGTCGTTCGTAGGGGTCGGGGCCGCGGCGAGCGTCGCGCGCTTGCGCCGCTCGCGCCACCAGAGCGTGCCCAGCAGGCCGCCGAGCGCGGCCATGGTGATCACGCCGCCGAGCTGCATCACCCGCCGGGCCACGAGCACGTAGCCCTGCGCGGTCGGGTCGTAGTGGTAGCAGTAGAGGATGAGCCGTTCGATCGTGTTGATCGTGCGGCCCTGCGAGGCCTCGAGGAGGCCCACCCGCACGTCGACGGGCTTGTACTCGATGCCGTAGAGGTACCGAGCCACGCGCCCGTCGGGGGTGAGCAGGATCGTCACCGCGGCGTGGGCGTACTGGTCCTCGCGGGGGTCGAAGCGGTAGCGGAAGCCCACCGCGTTCGCGACCCGGCGGACCTCGGCGTCGCTGCCGGTGAGGAAGTGCCAGCCGCTGTCGGCCCCCTGGCGCCCGTAGGCCTCGAGGGTGCGGCGGCGCTTCTGCGCGGCGACCTCGGGGGTGTCCCTCGGGTCGATGGAGATGGTCACGGCCTGGAACTGGTCGCCCACTGTCCACTGGGTCTGCGAGAGCGCGCGGATCACGGCGTTGAGCACCATGCCGCAGAGCATCGGGCAGCGGTGGTAGACGAGGTTGAGCACCACCGGACGGCGCCCGTCGAAGTAGTGCTGCAGCGTCACGGGCCTGCGGTCGCTGGTGGTGAAGGCCGCGTCGGGGGGCACGCGCGCGCCGAGGTGCTCGGTGACCCCCACCTCGGTGAGCTCCCTCGGCAGGGTGTTCACCTGCGCCGCGGCGGACGTCGTCACGAGCGACGCCGCCATCGCGGGCAGGAGAGACATCCGTCGGGGGAGTGGCCTTCGCATCGTTCTCGCGGTGTGCTCGGTCTCAGTGAGCGGCGGCCGGCGCGGGCGCCGGAGCCGTGGGGTTCTCGGTCGGGGGCGCGGGCGCGGGCTGCGCGCCCTCGGGC
>JAEYZO010000933.1 GCA_023428035.1 Pseudomonadota bacterium
GTCGAGGGGCGGCAGCTCCGCGTCCGCCGCGGCCTCGGGGGCGCCCGCGCGGAGCGCTCTCTCGTACGCCCGCCTCGACGCGCCCACGCTCACCCCGTCGATGAAGTACCGCACCGCCGCCGTGCCGAGCGCCCAGGTCCCGCTCGCGGCGACCGCGCCCGAGAGCGTCGCGCCGATGCCCGGGATGAGCTTCAGCGTCGACCGCACCACCTCGCGCAGGCCGATGCCCGTGCCCACCCCGAGGCCCAGCGCGCCGAGCCACTCGGTCACCGCGCGGGGGCCCAGCGAGCGGCCCGAGGCGTAGACCACCCCGGTCAGCATCACCGACTGCAGCGGCGCGAGGAGCGCGAGGTCCGCCACGGGGAGCGGGGTCGCGCCCACCACCACCGAGACGCTGGTCGCGGCGCCCACGAAGCGCATCGCCACGCGGCGGCGCACCGCGCGCGCCCGCTCGAAGGCCCGCGCCGCCTCGAGCTGCGCCGCGATCGGCAGGAGCGTGTGGATCTCCATCGCGAGGGACTCGATCCCCCAGCGCCAGTCGGTCACCCGCTCGCCGTCGACGAAGCGCTGCCAGGTCACCACCGGCACCACGGGCACCGCGCCGAAGCCCGCGCGCTCGAAGGCCGCGGCGACGGCGTCCCGCGCCGAGGTGATCGCCTCGCGGCGCTCCCGCGGGGCGTCGAAGGGGGGCCTGCGGTCCGCGAGGGGGGGCAGCTCGTCGACGCGGGTGAGCACCCCGACCACCGGCCGACGCGCGCCCTCCTTCAGCGGCGCCGCGGCGTCGAGCACGCGCTTCACCTCGCGCAGGTCGTCGTCGAGCCCCGCGCGCCACTCCGCCGCGCGAAAGCACACCAGCACCACGTCGGGGGGGCAATCGCGGAGCGCCGCGGAGACCTCGTCGGCGCGCTCGGCCTCTCCGCCCGCGCGCAGGCCCGGGGTGTCGAGCCAGCGCACGGCGAAGCCGCGCACCGAGAGATCCACCCAGGCCGGCGCCTTCGTGGTGTCTTCGACGCGGCCCGTCGCGAGGAGCTCGGCGCCCAGGAGCGCGTTCGCGAGGCTGCTCTTGCCCGAGCCCCGGCGGCCGAGCACCGCGACCCGGGGCGCCCGGCGCTGCGTGAGGAGCGCGCGGAGCTCGCGGAGCTCGTTCACCACCCGGCTCGCGCCGGGGATGCGCTTGACCAGCTCCTCGAGGTCCTGGAGCCGCTGGGCCTCGTCGTCGATGTCTTCAGCGCTGCGCGGGGGCTCGTCGGCCATGGGGCGGACTGTAGTACCGCCGCGGGTGAAGCCCGAGGGCGCCCGCGACGTCGTTGACGCTCCCGCACTATTTCGCCGAGGCCCTTGCGGGCGTCGGCGCGATGTAGAAAGGATCCCACCTCGCCATGCGCCTGAAGATCACCCGCACCGTCTCCGCCGTCGTCGTCGCAGCCCTCCTCGCGAGCACCGCGGCGCAGGCGCAGCGCACCATCTCCGTCGCCACCCTCGCGCCCGCGGGCTCTACCTGGATGCGCGGCCTCGAGGCCGCCAACCGCGAGCTCCGCCGCCGCACGGGGGGCCAGCTCTCGCTGCGCTTCTACCCGGGCGGCGTGCAGGGCGACGAGAGCGAGGTGATCCGCAAGATCCGCGCGGGCCGCCTCGACGGCGCCGTGGTCACCGGGGTCGGCCTCGGGCAGATCCACCGGCCCGTGCTGGCCTTCATGCTGCCCGACATGTTCCGCAACCGGGCGGCGATGGACCGCTCGCGCCGCGCGCTGGCCTCCGAGGT
Organism: Pseudomonadota bacterium; assembly: GCA_023428035.1. GTDB lineage: Bacteria > Myxococcota_A > Polyangia > Polyangiales > JAEYZO01. The sequence continues at coordinate 1,763 of JAEYZO010000933.1, forward strand.
CGAGTCTCGCTTCGAGGCCGCGGGCTTCATCCTCGCGTCGTGGGGCGACAGCGGGCAGCCGCGGCTCTTCGCGAACCGCGCGGTGCGCAGCCCCGAAGACCTCCGGCAGGTGCGGCCGTGGGTGTGGCGCGACGACGTGATCCTCCCGGCCCTCTACCAGGAGGCCAACGCCCGCGGCGTGCCCCTCGCTCTCCCCGAGGTGCTCTCGGCGCTGCAGACCAACCGCATCGACGCCGTGGTGGCCCCGCCCCTGGCCTGCGTCGCGCTCCAGTGGTCGTCGCGGCTCACCCACATGAGCGAGGGCGCCAACTCCTACGGCATCGGCGGCATCGTGTTCTCGCGCAACGTCTGGCAGTCGCTCCCTGAAGACCAGCGCAACACCGCGCGGCAGGTGATCGACCAGTTCAACCAGCTCATCGGGCGCAACGTGCAGCGCGACGACGAGGCCGCGATCCGGAGCATGACCAGCCGCGGGATGACCGCGGTGACCTACACCGACGCCGAGCGCGCCCAGTGGGCGCAGCTCTTTCAGCGCACCCGGCGGCGCCTCGTGGGCACCATCGCCGACCAGGCGTGGATGGACCGCGTGCGCAACGGCGGCTGAGCGAGGCCGACCCCCGTCGCTCCGCGCTGGACGACGCGCCGCGCGCCCCGATACCGTCCCCCGACGCCCCACCGATGCAGCTCGCGGCCCTCCACGCTCGGCTGTCGTCGCTCCCGCTCACCGCGAGGGGCGTCGGCTTCACGCTCACCGACGCGCGCGTCGACGTCCTGGTCGACGGCCGCCCCTCGGGCTTCGCCTTCGACCTGCTCCCGGTGTGCGTCGACGCGCTCGACCCGCTGCAGGTCGACGGGCGGCTCCTGTCCGTGACCGTGCCCACGAAGCTCCTCGCCGCGGAGACCGAGCGCCCCGCGGTGCTCCTCGTGTGGAGCGCCGCGCAGGGCCAGGGGGTCTGGGCGCTGCGCGACCCGCTGGCGTCGGCCCTCGACGCCCGCGCGCCCCAGTGGAGGAGCGCCTCGGCGGTGCAGGCCCGGCTCTCGGCCTTCGACGGCACCCGCGACGAGGGCCTCGAGCGGATGCTCCTCGCGGTGGGGCGCCCCACGGTGGAGTCAGCCCTCGAG
>JAEYZO010000001.1 GCA_023428035.1 Pseudomonadota bacterium
GTGTGCGCGTCGTCGGCGCGCACGAAGACGTCGAAGGGCGCGGCGCCCTCGATGAGCTCCATGGTGAAGAACCACCGCCCGTCGTCGCCGTGGAGCTCGAAGAGCTGCACGAGGTTGGGGTGGAGCACGTCGGCGAGGGCGCGGAACTCGTTCTTGAAGAGGAGGATCTCGTAGGCCTCGGCGGACTTCAGGGTCTTGAGCGCGACGCGCTCCCCGGTGCGGACGTCGAGGGCGTCGTAGACCACGCCCATGGCGCCGGCGCCGAGCTCGGCTCGGAGCTCGAAGCGGCCGAGCTGCTGGGTCGAGAGGTTTGTCTCGTCGGACGGTTGCTGGCTGAGAGCGCCCTCGACCACGGGAGGGGTTCCTACCACGGTCGATCGGGCGGGTGGGCGAGGCGCGAGGGCACAGCGCCCGGGCACTCACTGTGGACCCGGGCGCTGTCGGGGCGATCAGCCCTTGTCGCTGTCGGCCTTGGTCTTGGTCTCGGCTTCGTCGCCGCCCTCGTCGTCGCCGTCCGCCTCGGGGCGGTTGCGTCGCAGGGGCGCGGCGATGTCGCGCATGGCCTCGATGAGCGAAGGCGCACACGTCGACGAGGGTCGACGCGGTGGCGATGGCGTCGTCGCGGAGCCTTCGGGTCGTCACCCGGCGACCTTCGCCGCGCGCGCCTTCGCTCATCGAGGCCTGGTGTCGGGGAGAGGGGGATCCAGACAGAATCGTCGTCGGGGCTCTCGATCGCACGGTGACCACCGTGAATCGCCGTGATTTCACTGGGAGACCTCACGGGAGGGCGCGCGAGGGTGCGCGGGGTGCACACGGGAGGGCGCGGGCGACCACTGCCTCGGGGGTGGCGGACCACACGGAGGGTTCGGTGCGACGCTGCCTCGCGTCGCCGAAAACCGCGGATTGACGCTGACGCGAGCCGCGGGGTACTGGTTCGTCTCGACGAACGATGGCGGGAGACGGCACGGGGAGAGCGCGCGCGAGCGGGGCGGGCGCGTCTGGGCGGGGGCGATGTCGCTGAGCTTCACCGACGTGCTGAGCCGCGCCGACATGGCGACGCTGCAGGAGCTCGTCGGCCCCTCGGTGGTGCGCCTCCTCGCGGCGTTGGAGCCTGAGCGCGCGACGCCGACGGCCCTCCGCGCCGTGCTTGTCGACCTGCACCCCCCGCCAGAGCTGTTCCTCTCGAAGGAGACCCGCCCGCGGGTGCTCGACCTCCTGCGGCGGGCCGAGGCCGAGGCGCTGCGCGAGCACCTCTCGCTCTCCCTCCGGGGCGACGCCTTCGAGGCGCTGCGCGCGCTGAGGGTGGCGCGGGGCACGGCCCTCTCGTCGCTCCTGCTCGGGTTCTTCGGGCTGCTGGAGCCCGAGGCCGAGTCCGTCGAGCAAGCCCCCGACTCTGCCGCCGCGGGCTACGCGCTCTTCCCTCACCAGCGCGTCGCGGCGCGGAGGGCGGCGGCGCTGCTCGCGCGTGAGCCACGCAGGGCGCTGCTCCACATGCCAACGGGGTCGGGAAAGACCCGCACGGCGATGAGCCTCGTGGCCGACCACCTCCGGGGCGTCGACGCCGGGGTCGTGCTCTGGCTCGCGAGCGCCGAGGAGCTCTGCGCGCAGGCCGCCGACGAGTTCGTGAGCGCGTGGGAGAGGCTGGGCGACCGCGAGCTGGTGGTGCGACGATGGTGGGGCTCGGAGTCGATCTGCGGCGAGCTCCCGCGCGATGGCTTCGTGGCCGCGGGGCTCGCGAAGCTCTACGCCGCGGCGATCAACGACCCGAGCTGGTTGGCCTCGTTCGGCGACCGCGTGTCGCTGGTGGTCTTCGACGAAGCGCACCAGGCGGTGGCGCCCACCTATCGGCACGTCGTCGAGGCCGTGTGTGCGCGAGGCGGTCGCGCCGCGGTGCTCGGCCTGAGCGCCACCCCGGGGCGCACCTGGAACGACCTCGACGAGGACGAGGCGCTCTCGGATTTCTTCGGCCGGCGCAAGGTCGCGCTCGAGGTCGCGGGCTCGCGCGGCCCGGTCGAGGCGCTGATCCGCGACGGGTACCTGGCGAGGCCGCGCTACCGGCAGATCGAGCACCACGGGCCGGAGCTGACCGAGGAGGAGCGCGAGGCCATCGCGGCGCGCCTCGAGGTGCCCCCGTCGGTGCTGCGCCGGCTGGCTGACGACCACCTGAGGAACCTCTACGTGGCGCGCGAGGCCCAGGGGCTCGCGGGGCGACACCGTCGGGTGATCGTCTTCGCCGCGACGGTCGAGCACGCCGAGGTGCTGGCGGTCGTGCTCCGCGCGAGGGGCGTCGGGGCGCGGGCGGTGACGGCGCGGAGCCCGGCGACGGAGCGCGCGGCGGCGATCCGGTGGTACCGGCAGGGCGGCGACGAGCCACGGGTGCTGACGAACTACGGGGTGTTGACCACGGGCTTCGACGCGCCGCGCACCAGCGCGGTGCTGATCGCGAGGCCGACGCGCTCGCTGGTGCTCTACAGCCAGATGGTGGGGCGGGCGACCCGCGGGGAGCGTGCCGGGGGCAACCGCGAGGCCGAGGTGGTGACCGTGGTCGACACGGGGCTGCCGGGGTTCCGCAGCGTGAGCGAGGCCTTCACGAACTGGGAGGACGTATGGACAGCGTGAGCGAGGGTGGCGACTTCGACGTGGTGCCGACGCGGCTGGCCGTGAAGGCGATGCGCGACAGCGGGTACAAGAACGCGGCGTACGCCATCGCGGAGCTGGTCGACAACGCCGTGCAGGCGGGGGCGAAGACCGTCGAGGTGCTCTGCCGCGAGGAGGACGAGTTCGTGAAGGAGCGGGCTCGGCTGCGCGCGTTCCAGGTCGCGGTGCTCGACGACGGCTGCGGGATGAGCGCCGAGACGCTCCGCAAGGCGCTGCAGTTCGGCAACGGCGAGCGCTTGAACGACCGCTCGGGCATCGGGCGCTTCGGGATGGGCCTGCCCAACTCGTCCATCTCGCAGGCCCGTCGCGTCGACGTGTGGACCTGGCAGGAGGGGCACGGGGCGGCGCTGCACAGCCACCTCGACCTCGACGAGATCGAGGGGGGCGAGCTCCGCAGCGTGCCGCCGCCGCGGCCGAGCCGGGTGCCCGACGAGTGGCTGCGGGTGTCGCAGACCGCGCAGACCTCGCGCTCAGGCACGCTGGTGGTCTGGAGCAAGCTCGACAAGTGCGACTGGCGCACGGCCAGGGCGATCTTCAAGAACTCCGAGCTGCTGATGGGGAGGATCTACCGGTACTTCCTCCGCGGGGGCGAGGGGCGCATCCGCATGGCGTCGTTCACCGGCGACGGGCGTCGGGTCACCCTCGACGAAGACGCCCGCCCCAACGACCCGCTCTACCTCATGCGCGGCACCTCGACGCCGGGGCCGTGGGAGGCAGAGCCCATGTTCGAGCCCTACGGCGAGCCGAAGGTGATCTCGGTGGAGGTCGGCGGCCAGAGCCACGAAGTGCGGGTGACGATCAGTCAGGCGAAGAAGGACGCGCGCTCAGGGCACAACCCCGGCGGCACGCCCCACGGCAAGCACGCTGCGGGCAACCTCGGGGTCTCGGTGGTGCGCGCGGGGCGCGAGCTCGAGATGCAGACCGGCTGGTGCATCGGCTACGACCCGACGGAGCGGTGGTGGGGCGTGGAGGTGGATTTCCCTCCGGCGCTCGACGAGGTGTTCGGCGTGCCGAACAACAAGCAGAGCGCGCGCGCCCTCGCGGAGTTCGCCTCGCAGAGTGCGGATCAGCTCGCGGAGCGTGAGGGCTACAAGAGCGTGCACGAGCTCAAGGACGCGTGGAGGGCCGAGGTCGACCCCCAGCATGTGCTGCTGGAGGTGAAGCTCTACATCGACGAGAACCTCCGCGCGATCAGGGCGGCGCAGAAGGCGCAGCGGGCGCGGGGCGAGAAGCGGACGCGGCACGACGACATCGACTCGGCGGAGTCGCGGGGCAAGGTCGCGGCGGAGCAGCGCGAGCGCGAGGGTCACGTCGGCGGCAGCGACGCGCACGACCCGAGCCCGCCGGAGGAGAAGGTCGAGAGGATCGCCACCGCGCTGACCGAGGCGGGCCTGCCCGAGGAGGAGGCGCGGCCCATCGGGGTCAAGGTGGTCGAGAGCCGCGCGAAGTTCGAGTTCTACAAGGTCCCCCTCGAGTCGCCGGAGTTCTTCACGGTGAAGGTGCAGGCCGGCGCGATCTTCATCGGGCTCAACACCAACCACCGCGCCTACGACCACCTCATCGCGCTGCTGGAGACGGGGGACCAGTCGCACGACGTCGAGACCCTGAAGCGAAGGCTCTACCAGTCCTACGAGGGGCTCAAGCTGCTCCTCGAGTCGTGGGCCCGCTTCGAGGACGAGCTCTCTGGGCGCAAGCGCGAGCTCGCCCAGGAGATGCGCGTCGACTGGGGCCGCGTCGCGCGCGACTTCTTCCGCGACGAGTGACGCGCTGATGGGCCCGGCCTTCCCCTACCCCAGCTTTCGCTTCGACGAGATCGCGCAGGCCCCCGACCGGCCCGGCATCTACGCCTGGTACCACCAGGTGCGGCTCTCGAAGGCCGACGTCGACGACTTCATCCAGCGCGCCGCCACGCTCGACCCCGAGGCCCGCAACGCGTGCGTCGAGACGTACCTGCGCGACCGCGTCTTCGAGCCCTACCGCGAGTCTCCGTACCAGATCGCGCTGCGCGGCGGGCTCAAGCCCGAGTACGGCGGCCACGTCGCGCACCAGCCGCGGGTGTCGCGGGGCACCGTCGAGACGCTCTCGGCGCGGCCCGAGGGGATGCGCGAGGTGAGCGCGCTGCTCACCCGCATGGTGCCGGTGTTCGCGAGCCCGATCTACATCGGGGTCGCCACGCGGTCGCTGCGCTCGCGCCTGACCCAGCACGCGAGGCTCATCGAGGAGTACCGCGAGCGCCCCGCCGCGTCGGCGCCCGACGACGAGGACCACTCCTTCGCCTTCGAGGCCGTCTGCGAGCGCGGGCTGCGGCCGCTGGAGCTCGTCGTCTACGTGATCGAGACGCCCGTCTCCAGCGGGATCCAGCTCGTCGCCGAGTACATCTTCAACCGCATCAACTACCCGCTCTGCGGGCGCAGGTGAGACCGATGATCCCCAAGGGACTCAAGAAGCAGAGCGCTCTCGACCTGAACATCAAGGGCTCGATGGGAGACTTCTCCGTGAGCCAGGGGGAGGTCTCGTCGGTGCGGGTGAGCTACCTGCTCAGCCACGTGGGCTTGGGGCTCGAGGGCGACCACCAGGAGCGGCTGATCTCGCGCCTCGCGCCCTTTCGCGAGGTGTACGACACGAAAGAGCTCGACTTCGACCAGATCATGCAGCGCGACATCGACGACGCGCGGGTGTCCGCGGAGCTCATCCCGTACCTCCTGGAGCAGTCGACGACGGGCCTGGTCAAGCTGTTCCCGCCGATCATCGTGGTGCTGCTGCCGACCGAGGCGAACGGCAAGCCCGCGGCGCACTACCCGAAGGTCGAGTCGAGCACCGTCGAGCAGGACGGTGAGGAGTTCGAGTCGGTGCGCTCGGGCGCGCTCGGCCACGAGGTCTTCGAGCTGCGGCGGTGGCTCTCCGACGGGGTCGCGCAGCCGCACGACTTCGCGGAGCTCAGGGTGAACACCAACCGCTGCAAGATGGTGATCGTCGACGGGCAGCACCGCGCGATGAGCCTCCTGGCGCTCTACCGCAACATCAAGGGCTGGCCCGACCGCACCCGCAGCGTCGAGCCCTACTACAAGATCTGGACGGCCTCGCGGCTCGCGAAGTTCGACCTCACGCGCGTCACGCTGCCCATCATGTTCTGCGTGTTCCCGCAGCTCGACGGCGGGCAGTACGGCACGGACATCGAGGTCCACAAGGCGTGCCGATCGATCTTCCTCGCGCTCAACAAGAACGCGCGGCCCGTGACCCGCTCGCGCAACATCCTCCTCGACGACCGCGACGTCGTCGCGGCCTTCCTCCGCTCGATCCTCGGGTACATCAAGGGCTGCGACATCTCCTCGTCGGAGTCGATCCGCCTCTCGGCGGTGGAGCTCGACAACGAGAAGGACCGCTCGGTGCTCACCTCTCCCGTCGCGATCACCGGCGTGACGCACCTCAACGGACTGCTCGAGCGCCTGATGCTCGCGGATCCGCCGCAGCCGGGTCTCACCGTGCGCGCGCAGAACCTCTGGCTCGCCACGCGCCTCGACAAGTGCTTCGCGCGCCTCGGCCTGCAGGACGACCTCACCCCCGAGGTGGAGAAGCAGTCGCGGCGCAACAACTGCGACCCGAAGACGACGGCGAAGCTCGAGACGGCGTTCCGCAACGTGTACCTGCGAGTGGTGGTGAGGGGCCTCGACGCCTTCGGGCCGTACCGCGCCCACCACGAGGTCGCCGCGCGGCTCCGCGAGAAGCTCGACACGGGCGCCAACTCGGACTTCTACCGGGCCATCCTCTTCGAGGGCGAGGGGATGAACCGCGTGTTCGCCGACTTCCAGGCATCTCTCCCGCAGCTACAGAGTGACGACAACTTCGCGTCGCCCGAGCTCGACGCCATCGCCGACGAGTTCCGCAAGCGGCAGGGCACGCTCAAGGGCGAGGTCGACGGCTTCTTCGACGCCCGCGCGGCGAAGCTCCTGGAGGGCGTGCCCCGCGAGATCTCCGAGCGCGAGGGCGTGCGGGCCTGGGTGAACAAGGTCCTCTACGGCGAGTCGCTCACCACGGCGGCCTTTCAGAACGCGCTCTTCCTGACCTTCTTCGGCGTGATCGAGCAGGTCAACAGCGACCGCTCGAAGCCCCCGGCGCAGGGCGCGCCGCTCACCGACGACGAGGTGCGCGAGCTCTTCGAGGGCTACCTCGAAGACCTCAACGCCTTCTTCGTGCCGCGCAAGCGAGAGGGCCTCGCGCGCCTCGTGAGCGTGTTCTACGGCGAGCTGCGCGACGACGGCGCGCTCGTGTCGGACAGCTACAACCTCAAGCGCGTGCTCGTGCCTGGGGAGCTCAGGCCCGACGAGTGGCCGAGGTTCCGCGCGATGCTCCAGGAGCTGTGGCGCCCGAACCTGCCCGAGGCCGCGGCCCTGCTCGACGAGCACCGCGCGCTGGTGCGGGCCAAGGCGCTCGACGGCTTCATCGAGCGCGAGGTGAAGGAGCTCTGCCGACAGAAGACCATCCGCGAGGTCGACCTCGACCGCGGTGAGCGCGAGGCGCTGGAGGCCCGCTGCGCGGCCCGGCTCGCGAAGGGGCTCAAGGCGCTCGGGGCGACGGTGCGCGCGGAGGACCTCCTCGACCGGGCGCGCGAGGCCACGCCCGAGCAGCCCGAGGAGTAGCCGCTCCCCGCGAGCCCGATCAGACCTCGTGCACCATTGACTCTGGAGTCGGTGCGCAGGGTTACGGGGCGCGTGTCCCCTTCGTGTCCCCGAACGCCCCCGCGAGGGTGGCCGCCGAGGCCCTCCTGCGCCTCGCCGCGACCGCGGAGGAGGTGCCGGCCGAGCTCGTCGACGCCCTCGTCGCGAGCGTCGGTGACCTCCCGTTGGTGAAGCTCTACGAGCGCGCACGGGCCGAGGGCCCGATGCGCCTCACGCACGCCCTGCGCCTCGCGGTGGCGGTGCTCGATGCCCTCGGGACGGTGGGGCAGACCCGGGAAGGGGGCGCCCGGTGAAGGCGCCCGCCCTCATGCTGCCTGCGGCCGAACCGTCGGTGAAGGCCTCCGGCGACGTGTCGGGAGCTGCTCTGGACGACGCGTCGCCGGGAGCTCCGCGCGACGGGGTGAGCCCCTCAACCACCCCCGAGCCCCGTGCTGAGGCGTGCCCAGGCGTGCCGCGGGGGCCGGGTAGGCCCTCGGCGGCTCACTCCCAGACGGTGCGCGCCCTGCGCCTCCTGCGGCTGCTGGAGGCCACCCCGGAGGGCCGCACGCTGACCGACCTCGCCGATGCCTTCGAGGTCACCACCCGCACCATCCGGCGGGACTTCGCGGCCCTGCGACTCGCGGGCGAAGGGGTGCGCGTGCGGCTGGGGCGCTGGGGACTCGTCGGCGCCGCCCCGACGGTGACCCGCGACCAGGCCCCGTGTGTCGAGCCGGGGCTCTACCGCCACCACCGCGGCGGCTTCTACCGCGTCGAGGGCGTGGCCCACGACTCCACCAACGGCGCCGGCCACGGGCGGTGGCTGGTGCTCTACCGCTCGGAGTCGACCGGCGTGCTCCTGGCGCGCGACCTCGAGGAGTTCAGGGGCGAGGCGGCGCCAGGGGTGCCGCGCTTCGCGCGCGTCGAGGTGCGCGCGGCAACTGCGATTGCAACGACAGAGAGGAGCGACGCGACGTGAACCGACCGCGCCCCAAGCCCATCTGCACCCTCTGCAAGACGACCCGGCGCCATCGCCGCGGCCTCTGCCAGGCCTGCTACCGCAAGCTGCGCGAGGAGGGGCTCCCGCTTCCGCCGCGAAGCCTGCGCCGCAAGCCCTTCGCGCGCTGGCTCCTGCGCTGGCCCGCTGAGGCGCGCGCGCAGCTCCGCGAAGCGCTCGACCACCTCGAGGCCAGCAACGACCCGCCGTCCACCGACCCGAAGGAGGCTGCATGAGCACCTCGAAGCGCCCGAAGCGGACCCCGCAGAAGCCCGCAAAATCCAGCGCGGCGAAGCGCCCCCCGGCGCCCTCGCCCACGCCGCCACCCGCAGCCCCCGACCTCACCCGCGGGGGCCCTGACGCTCGCGTCGAGGCCATGCGCCTGCTCGCCGAGGGTTACACCGCGTCGAGCGTCGCGCAGCAACTTGGCGTCGACCGCGGCACGGTGCGGGAGTGGCGGGACTCACCCGAGGGCCAGCGCGAACTCGCGGCCGCCCGGAAGGCCCGAGAGGACTCCTTCGCCGAGGCGATCGAAGACTCCCGCCGCGTGCTCCGCGACGGCGCCGTGCGCGCCGCGCAGGTACTGGTCGACCAGCTCGACGACACGGACCCAGCCGTCGCCGCGAGCGCCGCGCGGACGCTGCTCGACCGCGTGGGGGTGCCGCGCACCGAGCGCGTCGAGGTGAAGTCCGACGACAGCGGGGAGGACCTCTCCCGGCTCAGCGACGAGGAGTTCGCCGAGTACGAGCGCCTCGCCGAGAAGGCGAAGGGGCGCGTCGGGTGAACGCCCCCGTGCACGCCTCCGACCCGAAGACCGCGCGCATCGACCGCGAGGCGGTGCGCCGCCGCGGCCTCAAGGAGTTCGTGCGCCGCGCGTGGTCCCAGGTGGAGCCCGCGGCGCTCGTCTGGGGTTGGCACCTCGACGCGATGACCGAGCACCTCGAGGCGGTGGTGAACGACCAGATCACCGCCCTGGTCATCAACGTTCCGCCGGGGTGCTCGAAGTCGCTCACGGTCTCGACGCTCTTCCCGGCGTGGGTCTGGATCGACCGCCCCGACTGGCGCTGGATCGCCGCCAGCTACAGCTACGAGGTCGCGACGCGCGACGCGCGTCGACACCGCGAGCTCGTCGCCTCGGACTGGTGGCGCGCGCGGTGGCCCGAGGTCGCGATCCCCACGGGCCCGACCGCGTCGACGGCCGTGGGCTACTTCCAGAACACCCGCGGCGGCTCGCGCTTCACCACGACCACCCGCGCGGCCGTCACCGGCCAGCACGGCGACGGGCACCTCATCGACGACCCCCACGACCCCCAGGGCGTCGCGTCGACCGCGGAGCTCGAGGCGACGCTGACCTGGTGGCGCGAGACGATGCCCACGCGCTTCCGCGACCCGCGGCACCCGCGGCGCGTGGTGGTGATGCAGCGCCTGCACGAGAAGGACCTCTCCGCCGAGCTCGTGCGGGAGGGCGCCACGGTGCTCTGCCTCCCGATGCGCCACGAGCGCGCGCACCCGCACCGCTACCCGCGAGACCCGCGCCGCGACGAAGGGGAGCTCCTCGTGCCCGAGCGGTACACCGCCGACGCGCTCGCGCGCCTCGAA
>JAEYZO010000036.1 GCA_023428035.1 Pseudomonadota bacterium
CGAGGGTGTCGGCCCGCGCGTACGCGGCCTCGTCGAAGTCGAGGCCCAGCTCCGCGAAGAGGACCCGTACCGCGCCGCCGTCCGCCACCTGCTACCCCTTCCCCGCCTGCGCCTCAGCCATCGCGTCATCGAAGGCGTCGAGGATGTCGTTCGCGTCGGCCACCATGGCGATGGTCCAGCTCGTCTCGATCGCGACGAGGGGGTCGCTGAAGCGCTCGCTCGTCGCCACGCGCCACACCGGCCAACAGACGTGGCCGGGGATCTTCAGCGTCAGCCCGCCGCCGCGGGAGGCGAGGCGGGCGGCGCGCCGAAGCTCGGCTTCGCGTCGGGCTTCGGCGCCTTCGCCCGCGCAGCGACGGCCAAAGGGCCGAAGGAAACCTCCGCGGCGAACGCCAGCCACTCGAACATCTCCACGGGCTTGCCCCTGAAGTGGTCGTCGAGGTGCGTGGCGAGGCCGAGGCGGCCGTTGGCGAGCTCCACCTGCGACACCGCGGCGAAGGCCTCGACGACGAAGAGGACGGTCGACTCGTCGAGCGACGAGGCGATGCCCGCGAGCAGCTCCCCGACCGCGGAGGCGGCCTGCGCGAGCGAGGTCACGTCGCCGAAGCCAGGCGCTGCCATGCGGAGCACGCGCGTCATCACCTGGAGGCTCACGCGCGTCGAGAGCGGCTTCACGCGGTAGGTGAGGCCGCCGATCACCTTCTCGGAGACGGGCAGGTCGAGGGAGCTCACGCGAGCACCGTGCTCTCGCTCGTGCGCTCGAGCTTGGCGAGGCCGAGCACCCAGGCGCGCTTGCCCACCTCGGCGCCGTAGGCGTTGGGCGGGGCGGCCTGGATCCACGCCTGCGCCGAGCGCTCGACGATCTGGTTGTTGAGGTCCGCGATCTCGAACACGCCGAACGACACCCCGAGAGCCCGCTGGCGCTCGTAGAGCGCCGTGAGGATGCGGTGCGTGTCGGAGGTCGACATGCAGTTGATCGTGGCCTTGCCGCTCTCGTCGGCGGTCTGCGAGACGGTGATCGACCCGTCGGCGCCCGAGTGCGTGGTGGTCTGCTCCTTCGTGTACTCGGTCGTGACGAAGTCGCCCTCGTCGCGGCCGTGGTCGAGGTTGCGCCCCGCGAAGGAGACCTTGATCAACTTGGGGTTGTGGGTACGTGCTCCGGGCATGGTGCTCTCCCTCAGACGATCGCGCGGCCGGTGACCGCGATGGTGTGGACGGCGCCGGCGAGGTACGCGGTGAACTCCACGGAGGGGAGGTTCCTGGCCGAGCGGTTCGCGCTGGAGACCGCGCGAGCGCGCGGCACGGTGACGACCGGCTTGGGGTCGTCGGTGAAGAGCTTGTTGTTCACCCCCTCCGAGAGCACCCCGAAGATCGCCGCGGCGACAAGCCGGGCGCCCTCGTCGGTGAAGCTCACCTTCTCGTTCGCCCGCTGAAGCGCGAAGAGGTCCTCCTGCATCCGCGCGCGGCACCAGTCGAGCCCGCGCACGACGTCGACCCACTCGCCGAGCGCGACCTTGCCAGGGAAGGAGACGGCGACGCCGTTCTTCCTCTCGTAGACGTTGCCGTTCTTCGCGAGGATGGCCGCGCGCGCCGTGGTCGACACGCCGAGCACCGTCACGCCGGCGAGCGTCTTGAACGCCCACGTGTCGCTCCCGGGGTCGGCGGGGAGGCGGTTGCCGAGCAGGCCCGCGGCGACCCAGCCGTCCGAGCGCCCGATGGCCGCGTGGAACCACACCGTGGTGTAGCCGTAGCTCGCGGCCTTCACGGCGCTCATCACGTCCGTGGTGACCGCCGGGTCGCCGCACCCCGCGTCGGCGGTCTGCGCGACGAAGAGGCGCCGCCGTGTCTCGACCCACGCCGCGGCCGCGACGATCTCGGCCTGGCTGTTGGAGTCGATCGCGAGCGCGTACCAGTCGGGGTCGGCGGTGAGGAGCTCGGACAGGTCCGTCGCGATCCCCGGGTCGGTCGTCGCGTCGCGAAGGGACACGTTCTCGGTCACCGGCTCGTAGCTGTGCAGCTCGCCCGCGACGGCCGCGGTGCACACCACGTCGGCCGTGTCGACCGTCGCCGTCACCGACGCGCGCACGCCGAGGGTGAAGCCGCCGCCGTTGCCGGTCTGCGCGGGGATCTCCACCAGGGTCACGGTGCGGAAGTACTTCGCGCCGTTGGCCGTGGTGCTCGTGGCGATGGCGAAGGTCTCGGTCTGCGTGTTCCCGTCGGCGTCGGTGCCGGTGACCGTGGCGTCGCCCGGGTCCCAATCGGTCGACGAGTCCCAGACGAAGGAGAGACGCCGCGGCGGGTCCATCACCTCGCCGCCGAGCACGCCGTCGAAGTCGCCGCCCGAAAGCTCCTGCGCGCCCGAGTCCGAGGCGCCCGCGGTGATGAGGGCGTCGACATCCGCGCCGGTGAGCGCGTTGATCGCCGCGGCGAGGCCCGTGGCGGCCTCGGCCGCCGTCGGGGTCGCGTCGGTGGTGAACGTCGCGGTGAGGCCGTCGACCTTCGCGGTGTAGGTCTCGGCGGCGTTGTTCACCACCGGCGTCGCCGCGGTGATGCGCACCACCTGCGTGAACGCCCGCGTGCGCTGGCCCACCTTCACCGACGCGGGGCGGGGGTTCTGCGCGAAGGCGGCCTGCGCCATCTGGTAGCCCGGGTCGCGGACCTTGAAGCCCGCCGTGACCATCTCGGGGAGCGAGGCGTAGGAGCGCACGCGCGCCCCCGAGGTCCACGGCACCTTGGCGACGGCGAGGAGCGCCGTGCCGAAGCCCGCGCGGGTCTGCGTGTCGGTCGTCGCGGTGACGTCGATGGAGAAGAAGTCGTCGAGCGATTCGCTCATGGCAGCGTGCCTCCCGGGGCGATGGATGCGGCGACGACGGTGTCGTCGGGGTGTCGGATCGTGGCCTCGGCCTCGATCGTGTCGATGGAGCTGGTGGCGCCCGCGGCGTCGACCTCACGCGCGGTCGCGTGCAGGCGCACGTCGAAGGAGCGCCGCGAGACGAAGTGCCCGTCGACCTCGTAGTCGGTCGTGACCAGGCCCTCCACCGTCGCCACGGCGAGGTCGAGGTCCTCCAGGGCCGCGATGGTCGACGGCCACGCGAGGCGCGTGCGGGCGCGGCTCGCGACGGCGTGCGCGTTCACGCCGGGCCGCTGGTCGTGCACCTCGACGTCGACCTGCAACGTCAGCACGCGGTTGCCCGTCGTCGTCGGGGTCATCTCGTCGAGCGGGTCGTCGGCCTCGGCGAAGGTGTAGTGCGTCGAGTCGACGCCCACGCTCGCCTCGCCCACCCAGCGCAGGAGCACGAGCGCGCCGTTGTGCTGCACCCGCGGGTCGTTCTCGAAGAGGCAGCACGACCGCTCGACGCCCGTGAGCGTCGAGACCAGGTCGAGCAGGCCCTGAGCGATGGCCTCGAAGTCCACTTCAGCCGCCCTCCACCGCGTAGGTGATGCTCGACCGGAGCTGGCCCGTGTCGATGAGCGGCTTCGAGCTCTTCTTTCGCTTGATCGTCCGGGGCTTCAACGGCGGCGCGATGCCGGCCGCGATGCGCTCCTTCATCCACCCTGCGACCTTCGCGCCGATGGTCGCAAGGCCCTGCTCGGAGGTGATCTTCCCGGCGAGGATCTGCTTTCCGACGAGGACCTGGAGCTTCGCGATGTCCGCGCGGCGCTCGTCGATCGTCGCCCGGATGAAGCTGCGCGCGGGGACGTGGCCCGCGCCGAACTCATGGATCGCCGCGACCTCGATGAGCGAGAGCTGGCGCGCGCCCGCGGCGCGCTTCTCGACCTTCGCTCGTACGCGAGCCTTCTTGGAGTGCGCCCCCCGCGGCTCGCGCTTCGGCGCGTCCGCGAGCACCCCCACGCGCACGCGGGCGCCCTTGAGCGCCGCGAGGCGAGCGCGCAGCTCCCGCAGGCCGCTGTCGTCGTCGGTGACCTTGCCGCTCACAGGCGTTGCCCGATGGTCCAGGGGCCGGCGGCGACCTGACGCGCCATGCGCTCCCACTCGGCCCGGTAGGTGGTGTCGGCCTTGTCGCTCTCCAGGCGCGAGTGCTGGCCCGCGGGCGAGGTCGCCAGGAGGTGCGCCGCGTAGAGGCCCACCGCGAGGTCGTGTCGATCGCCGAAGAGCCCCACGTCGGAGTACTCGGCCGCGTCGGCGAGGGCCGCCTCCACGCGTGCGTCATCGGTCGGAGCGAACTCCGGCCAACGCGCCTTGAACGTGGTGGCGGTCCAGGCCATCGGGGTCAGCCCTCGCGGGTCGAACGGGTGCGGGGGGAAGGGGCAGGGGCCCGCGGCGCCTCGGCCGGCGCGGGCTCGGGCGAGGCCTCGACCTCGGCCACGAGGAGCCCCGTGTCGAGGTAGAGCTTCACCGCGGGGTTGGTCTCGTCGACCTCCCCCACGGCCCCGGGCTCGAGCGCGTCGATGGGCGCGGTGTGCTGGTTGCGCGCGCGCACCTCAGCACCCGTCCATGTAGCGCCACGACTTCGGGTAGCGGAAGATCGTCCCGCCCGCGCGCGAGTCGCAGTTGATCTCGAAGCCGAGGCCCTTCTGCTGCGGCGCCATCTGGTGGAAGGGCAGCGGCAGGAGCGCGGCGAGCTTGCGCGGGTCGCGGCGACCCATGGCGATGCGGGGGCCGTTGCCCGCGGCGTTGGCGAGCTCGCCCGCGTACCAGGGCTCGGCCGACTTCACGCCGATGGACTTGCGCAGGAAGAACTCCAGCGCCGTCACCTCGGTGTTGCTGAGGCGCTTGGTCGCGGCGAGCGCCCACAGCGACGGCGCGAGCACGACGGTGTCGGGCATCTCGGCGCCGTTGGAGTCGACGATGATGGCCCTCTCCATCTTGAAGAGGTCGTCGACGATCTGGTCGGCCGTGGCGCTCGACCAGGTGCCCGTCGCGGGGGAGACGAGCGACACGAGCGCGGAGTTCCAGAAGCCCGTGATCCCCACCGACGACTCGCCGAAGGCGATGATGGAGTCGTTCTTCCTGGCGATGACCTCGCGCGCGGCGAGGGCGCGCTCCTCGTCGAGGGGCATCCCGGTCATGCGCGAGCGGCGCAGGTCCTGGATGGAGTAGCCGTAGCTCGCGCCGTGGCCGAAGAGCTTGGTGGTGATCTCCTTGCCCTGCACGTCGACCCGCGGGAGGTCGTCGGCGTAGCTGGCGATCACCTTGGACTGCCCGAGCTTGTCGAGCGCGCGGTAGGTGTACTCCTCGGCGCCCTCGTTGATGTTGCCGCGGACGGGGACGATGGTCTCGCCCTTCAGCTCGGGGTACTCGACGCGGTAGAGCTCGGCGTCGATGTCCTCGAGCTGGCGGGCGAACATGGCCGTCTCGTTGGCGTCGAAGCGCTCGGCGCTCGCGGAGAGCACGGTCTCGATGGCGCGGCAGTAGCTGTCGAAGCGCTTCGTGTCGCGGCGGTTCGGGGGGTTCCTCATGGTCCTCGTGTCCTTCACGGCAGGTTGAGCTCGACGACGGCCGCGCCGGCCGAGCCGGTGCCGACGAAGCGCGCGCCCTTGAAGAGGGCGCAGTCGGTGGAGTCGGGGCTGTTGCGGACGTGGCCGCGGACCTCGTCGCCCGAGATCACGAAGCGGACGTAGACCGGGTCCATGTCCGTGTAGCTGGTCTCCGAGGTCATGAAGACCCGGCCGCGGCGCACGCAGGGCACCGCGTAGTCGAGCGGGTACGCCTCGGGCTCGCGGCTCGCGTCGTACATCGCGACGCCGTGCACGGTCTGCGGGCCGATGGGGCCGAGCGCGGCGCCGAAGCCGACGGTGAAGCTCCCGTTGGTGCCGCCCTGACCCGGGATGTAGACGCTGGTGACGGTGCGGAACGCCCGCTGCGTCGTGACGGTGGTGTTGCCCGCGTCGGGGATCACCACGTCCTCGACGATGACGTTGCCGTCCTCGTCGGTGCCGGTGATCTTCGCCGTGGTGAGGTTCCAGTCGGCGTGCGAGTTGAGCGTGAGCGTCACCGGGCGGGGCGGGAACATCTCGCCCTGGCCGACGGCGCTCCCGTCGAGGCCTGCGCCGGAGAGGGTCTGCGCGGTGGTGGCCGTGGCCGTCGGGGTCTCGACGATGGCGTCGACGTCGGCGGTGGCGGGGGCGAAGGGCGCGCGGCCCTCGGCCTTGGTGGTGCCGCCCCGGAGCACGGGCAGGCCCGCGGCGATCTCGGTCTCAGCGATGACGCTCTTGATGAAGCGGTCGCCCGAGTCGGCGAGCTGGCCCGCGATGCCCGCGGTGTAGCTGGTGGGGTAGCTGGTCTGAACGCTCGTGGCCATCGGTCAGCCCTCGGTGCGGGGGGTGGAGTTCACGGTGAGCGAGAGCGGCCGGCGCCAGGCGCCGTCCATGCGCGCGCGCAGTCCCTCGGGGGTGCCGGGGTCGGGCCGGTCGTTCGCGTCGGTGCGGGTGGTCGAGGCGCCCGCGACGGCGCGGTGCGCGGCGGCGAGGCCTTCGTTGCGGCCCGCGTGGGCGTTCACGGCGGTGAGGTACGCGCCCTCGAGCACGCCGTCGGAGAGGCCGTCGAGCTTGATCGCGGGGAAGGCCTTGGCGACCACGGCCTCACGGAGCTTGCGCGGCGAGAGGCTCACCACGTCGACCGAGTCGCCCACCACGCGGCGGGCCTCGTCGACCAGGGCGAGGCGCTTCTTCACGATGGAGTCGGCCACCTCGGCGGGGACCTCCTCCTCGGTCACGGGCGCGGAGGTCTCGGCGGCGAGCTTCGCGTTGAGTCCCGCGATCTCGGCGAGGGCGCCCTTCAGCGCGTCCTCGGCCGCCTTCAGCTTCGCCGTCATCTCCGCGAGGTCGGCGTCCTTCTTCTCCACCTCGGGCGAGGGCGAGCCCTGCATCTCGTCGACGGCGTCCTGCGCCATCTCGACCTGCTTGTCCTTGTCCTCGCCGTCGAAGCGGAAGGTCCGCTTCCCGATCTTCAGAGCCTTCATCGTCGTTCCTTCCGCAGCGGCTCCCGCCGCCAACACCTGCACCGCCGCGCCGTCCATGCGGAGCGCGACGTCGTTGCCTGCGCGGCCCCACCCCACGGGACCGAGCGCGACGTGGTTGTACCGGATCCCCCGCTGCACCCCGTCGTAGCGCTCGCCCTCGGGGGAC
>JAEYZO010000659.1 GCA_023428035.1 Pseudomonadota bacterium
CCGCGGGGATGCGCACCGCCGCGGTGACCTGGGGCCTCGGCGGCCACGACGCGCTCACCCGCGCCGAGCCCGACCACTGGCTCGAGGAGCTCGAAGACCTGCTGGCGCTCCTGGGCTCGCCGGCCTGACCGTCGAGCGTCAGTGCACCTGCCCCGAGGGGTCTTCGAGGGGAGACAGCCGCGCGAGCACCTCGAGGCAGCGGCGCCTCACCGCGGAGGAGACGCGGTCGTCGCGGGCGATCTCGCGGATCTCGTCGGGCGCGAGGAGGGGGATGGTCGCGTGCACGATGGGCACGGGCGTGGCGGGGTTGAGCGCGAGGGCGTGGCGCACCTTGGGGCGTGAAGACCAGCGCGGGTCGCAGAAGACCTGGCGCAGCACGTCGGCGACGTTGGGGCGGCGCGCGCAGAGGCGCACCACGTCGGGCTCGGTGAGCCGGGGGTTCTGCAGGAGCAGCGCGATCACGTCGGGGTGCGGGTCACGCAGCACGCGGTCGATGAGCTTGCGGTCGGGGCGGCGGGCGAGGGACTTCCGCTCGCCCAGGGTTGGGGCGCGGCCGCGGCCGTAGTCGGGCACCGGCGGGGGGTCGTCGCCCTCCTCGTCGGGCTCGGGCCTGGGGAACACCTCGGCGAAGCGCTCGGGGTCCGCGCAGAGCGCGATCTGGAGGGCGAGGAGGGCGCCCTGGGCGCTGGGGTCTCGCAGGCCCGCGCGCTCGACGAGGATGCCCACGGCCTCGCGGAGCTCCTCGGCGGTGGCCGCCGCGGCGGCGGCGTGAGAGACGCCGACGCGCACCTTCAGGTCGGGCACGGTCTCGGCGTGGCGGCAGAGCTGGTCGGCCAGGGGCGAGCGCATGGACGGTGGGGCGAGTGTCTCACCGCGCGGGCGCGGTTGCACCGACGCGACCTTGACCCCCCGGCGAACAAAGGGATACACCCCGACGCCGACGGCACGCACGGGGCCTCACGCGAGGGAATTCACACGGTGTCGACCGACGAGGCGCAGCAGCCGCCGGCCCAGGGAAGCGCGAGCGGCGCGGGCCGGGTGGTGAAGCGGTACAGCAACCGCAAGCTCTACGACACGGTCGAGAGCCGGTACGTCACGCTCCCGCAGATCGCCGACCTCGTGCGGCGCGGCGAAGACGTCACGATCATCGACAACAACACCAAGGAGGACCTGACGCGGGTGACCATGGCGCAGATCCTCTACGAGGAGGAGCGCAAGCAGCAGAGCCGCGCCCTCCCCCTCGCGGCGCTGAAAGACCTGCTGCACGCCTCGGGCGAGCGCTTGATGTCCGCGGTGCGCGAGGGCCCGGTGGGCAAGCTCATGCGCCGCGACGACGAGGCCGAGCCCGCGGCTCCGCCGTCTCCGCCCCCCCCCGCGGTCGACGTCAGGGCCGCCGAGCACGGGCGGGTGCAGCAGTTCGTCGAGCAGTCCCGCGAGGCCATCGACCAGTGGCAGCACCAGGTCGACCAGCGCATCAGGGCCTTCTTCGAGGGGATCAACCCCGCGGTGCAATTGCAGACGCTCCAGGCCGACGTGAAGCGGCTGAGCGCGAGGGTCGAGGCCCTGGAGTCAGAGCTCCGGGCGCTGAAGGGCGGCGTCGAGGGCGAGGAATAGCCTGTGGCTTGTCGGGGTTCCGGGGTGTGCTTCCCTGTCCGAGCCCTGAGGCTGAGATGGCGAGACTAGAGAACGACCGACGCGCGCGCTTCGAGGCAGAAGTGCTCCCCCACCTCGACGCGATGCACCGCACGGCGCTCCGCCTGACCCGCTCCCCGAGCGACGCCGACGACCTGGTGCAAGACAGCGTCATCAAGGCCTACCGCTTCTTCGACTCCTACGAGTCCGGCACCAACGCCCGGGCGTGGATGCTGCGCATCCTCACCAACGTCTTCTAGTCGAAGTACCGCCGCTCGAACCTCGAGGGGAACGTCAGGGCCCTCGGGGTGAACGACCCGGTCGCCGACGGGTGGATGAGCGCGGCGTCGATGGGCCCGAGCCGCGACCCCGAGCGCCTGGTCGAGAAGCCCTTGCTCGAGGGCGCGGTGGCGAAGGTGCTCGACGAGCTGCCTGAAGACTTCCGCTCGGTGCTGGTGCTGGTCGACGTCGAGGGTCTCACCTACCGCGAGGTGGCCGAGGCGATGGGCTGCCCCATCGGCACGGTGATGTCTCGGCTGCACCGGGCGCGTCGGGCGGTGGCGCAGAAGCTCGGGGTCTCCCCTGAGGTGAAGGCGGCCCCCGCCGAGGTGGTCGCCCTCGACGCCTACCGGCGGCGCAAGGAGGTCGCGGGATGACCATCGGTTGCGACGAGGCGAGGCGCTGGGTCGACGCCTGGGTCGACCAGGAGCTCGACCCCAGCGCCGCCCTGCTGATCGAGGCGCACATGGCCCGCTGCTGCGGGTGCCGCGCCGAGGCCGAGGCCCTGGGCTGCGTGAAGCGTTCCCTCGCGGGGCTGCGCGAGGAGTGCGCCCCCACCGCGCTGCGCCACCGGGTGCTCGCGGCGCTCGACGAAGAAGACGACTCCGTCGCGGTCGCGCAGGCGGCTTCGCAGCGCAAGAAGCACGCGGTCGGCTTCGCGCTCACGAGCGCGGCGCTGGCGGGGGTGGTGCTCGCCGCGGGCGTGCGCTCACGGGGCGACACTGCCACGGCGCAGGCGGGCTTGCTCCCGGTGATCGAAGACGTGGCGCGGCGCCACGCGTACGAGCTCCCCGCCGAGGTGTCGGCGAGCGACCCCGCCGAGGTGTCGCGGTGGTTCCGTGGAAAGCTCGACATCCCGGTGCGCCCGGTGACCTTCCAGGGGGCTCCGGCGCGGCTGGTGGGGGCGAGGATCTCGAACGTGCGCGACCGTATGGCCGCGGCGCTCTACTACGACGTGGCGGGCCGCCGGATGACGGTGTTCATGTTCGACGGCGCGCTGGTGCCGCACGAGGCGACGTTGCAAGGGAGCGTCGACGGGCGGCCCTACTACATCACCTCGTCGCACGGCTACACGGTGACGCTCACCGAGGTGCAGGGCGTCGGGTGCGCGATCGCGTCAGACTTGCCGCCGCAAGAGGCCGCGCGGGTGGTGGCGTTGTTGCCGTAGCGGGTGGAGGCGCGACGAGCGCCTACGATACAGCGTGCGAGAGCGCGGCGCGCAGGCGCCGCGTCGGGTGACGGTACGTCGACCCACGTCACCGCTGGCGTCGGGGAGACGGACGTCACGGCGTGCGAGAGCGCGGCGCGCAGGCGCCGCGTCGGGTGACGGTGCGTCGACCCACGTCACCGCTGGCGTCGGGGAGACGAACGTCACGGCGTGCGAGAGCGCGGCGCGCAGGCGC
>JAEYZO010000669.1 GCA_023428035.1 Pseudomonadota bacterium
GGCGTGCTCGGCGGAGCTCGCCGCGCGGTCGTAGTGGGCGAGGGCGTCGCCGTGACGTCCCGCGCGCTCGACGGCCTGCGCGACGTGCAGGCGCAGGGGCGCGTTGTCGGGGGAGGCCGCGAGGGCGGCGAGGAGGAGCTGCAGTGAGGGGTCTCCGTCGCGGTCCTGCATGGTGCGAGCGACGGAGTGTACCCGAGGCGGGGCCCGACGGAGGGGCGATGGTACCGTCGCGGGCCATGCGCCTCCGCGTGGTGCTCCCCCTCGCGCTCGTCGCCGCTTGTAACAGCGACCCGGCCCCGTCGCGGCCCGACGCCTCGGTCGCCGACGTCCCCGCTGATGTCACGGCGGACGTCCCCGTGCTCGAAGACGTGCCGGAGCCGGTCGACGCTGGGCCGCCCCCTCCCCCGCCCTCGGAGCCCGGCCGTCACACGGTCACCGTGACCGACACTCGGCAGATGATCCCAGGCCCCGGTCTCCCCATGGAGGCCCCCGCGGGGAACTCCAACAACAACCTCGACGTGATCCGCCACGCCGGCCGGGTCTATCTGGCGTGGCGCACCGCCCCCGACCACTTCGCGTCGAGCGAGACGCAGATGTTCGTGGTGAGCAGCGCCGACGAGCGGACCTGGCGCTTCGAGGCCCGCCTCGCGCTCGACACCGACATCCGCGAGCCGCGCTTCCTAGAGCTCGGCGAGCGGCTCTTCCTCTACGTGTCGCGGCTCGGGAGCAACCCACTGGGCTTCGAGCCCCAGGGCGTCTCGGTCACCGAGCTGCGCGCCGACGGGACGTGGTCACCGCTGGAGAACGTGTACCGAGACGGGTTCCTCGCGTGGAGAACGCGCTTCACCCGGGGGCGCGCGTACGTCCTGGGCTACATGGGCGGGGCGAACATCTACCTCTTCAACGGGCAGCCCTTGGACGTGGAGTTCCTCACCACGACCGACGGCCGCGACTGGCAGCCCGTCGACGCGACGCGGCGCAGCGTCTACCGCGGCGGCGGGAGCGAGTCGGACTTCGCCATCGGCGACGACGGAACCCTCTACTCGGTGATCCGCAACGAGGCGGGAGACGCGACGGGCTGGGGCTCGAAGGTGTGCCGCGCTCCGGCGGGCGACCTCGCAAACTGGAGCTGCCGGAGCGATCCCCGCAAGTACGACTCGCCCTTGATGTTCTGGCACGACGGCGAGGCGTACCTGGTGGGGCGTCGCAACGTGACCGCGACGGGGGCCTACGACCTGATGCAGCGGGGCTTCAGCCAGCAGCGGCAGACCGTGAACTACCAGCTCGCCTACCGGAACCAGCCGAAGCGGTGCTCGCTCTGGCGCTACGTCCAGAGCGAGGACCGGATCGCGTTCATCACCGACCTGCCGTCGCGGGGTGACACCTGCTTCGCGTCGGTGATCGACGGGGCCGCCGCCAACGAGCGGGTGCTCTACAACTACAGCTCCCCGGTCGACGGCCCCGACATCCCCTGGTGGCAGGGGCAGCAGGGCGAGACGCGGATCTACCGCCACGTGCTGCGCTTCGACCCGCGCTGACCTCACCGCCCGCGCAGCGCCGCGAGCGTGGGGCCCATGCGCTCCTGCGCCGCGTCGGCGCCCCACACCGCGACGCAGGCGACGGCGAGGTCCTCGCAGCCGCGCGCGAGCAGGGTCCCCATCCGGTCGAGGATGACGCCCTCGGGTGAGCTGCCCTCGGCGCGCGCGGTGAGCTCCGAGAGCACCCACGCCCCGTCCTTCGCGAGCGCGCGCAGGGTCGAGCCCTTGAAGGGGTGGCGCCACTGGAGCGAGTCGGAGTAGTCGCGGAACACCTTCGCGATGGCCACCGCGTCGCGCGCCGTCGCGACGGGTCCATCCTCGAAGCCGATGGACCGCGCCACCTTCACCGGGATCACCCCCTCCTCGGCGGCCAGATCGAGGAACAGCACCGTCCGCTCGCGGAGCACCGTCAGCCGCTCGAGCTTCGCGGTGAAGGCCTTGCCGCCGCGCCCCCGGACCCGCGCCGCGGCGTAGAGCACCGCCAGCGACAGCGTCGGCAGCTCCTGCAGCGCCACGAGGTCCATCCACGGCGCCCGCTCGCGCACCACCGAGAGGTGAGGCCTCAGCGACGAGACCTGCGCGCGCACCGCCCGGTTCACGTCCGGGGCCGAGCCGCGGAAGCGCTCGACCTCCCGCTCGTCCAGCGCCTCCGCCGCGGGCTTGACCTTCTCGAAGGCCTCGCGAGGGTCGCCCGTCACGAAAGGCCGCACATCGATCACCGTCGTTCCCATGCTTGCACCACTCCTTCTGCGCCGACCGGGAGCCCGAAGGGGGTTCCTGCCGCGCGGGGGTGGTTATCGAGAGCCGATCGGAGAGGTTTCCGAGCGATGAGATTTTTTTTGCGCGCGCGATCGGCGCGGGGAGTCACCGCTGCGACGGCGCTCAGTACGCCTGGAGGCCGTGCGGCGGCGCGGCGTTCACCACCCATCCGGCGCGGCAGTCGATGGTGACCTCGTTGAAGCGAACGCCCTCCTTGTGGGCGCGCAGGGTGTAGCGGCCCGGCGGCACGTCGAGGAAGAGCACTCCGCCGTCGAGGGTCGTCGCGGTGAGCTCCCTCGCGGGCACGATCGCGCTCGGGCCGAGGTAGCGGAAGTACACCGGCCCCGACGACGCCGGCACCGGGGGGTCGATCGACACCGTCGCGCCCACCTCGCCGTTGCCGCCCGTGTCGTAGCCCGTGTGGCCCACCGCGGTCACCGTCGCCGCGATCTGGCAGCGCGTCGGGTCAGGCCGGTACGAGAGGTACTGCGCGATCACACGGTAGATCCCGACCGTGGGCGCCTGGAACAACACGTGGGTCAGGCCCTCGGCCGGGACCGTCAACGTCGAGGTCTGCAACAGAGGGTGGTTCGGGTGGTCCATCGTGAGCGCGAAGGAGCTGCCCTGCGCGAAGCCGTCGATGCGGTAGGCGCCACGGTCATCGGTCACCGCGCAGCGAGCGGGGTCGCCCACCACCGCGACCACCGCTCCAGACACCGAGCCGCCGGGCGGGCCGAAGACGTGTGCGTGGCCCGAGACCGTCGCGCCGTCGCCCGCCGCGCTCGCGTCGCAGGTAGAGATCACCCGCGCGTCTTCGACCACCGGCGGCGCGTCATCCGTCACAGGGACGTCGCTCGCGGGGACGTCGCTCGCGGGGACGTCGCGGGTGCCCGCGTCGGTCGCGGTCGGCTCCTCCGAGCACGCGACGAGGAGGAGGAACAGAGCCGAGGTCCGTCGGAGTCGCAGCATCGAGAGCCCGATACGCTCCCCGACGCCCTTCGCACAAGGCGCTGCCCTCGCGGGCCCGACGCGCGTCGCCCCGTCGCTGGAACCTCCGCGCGATCTGTGACACTCATCGCGTCCCCCCCACCGGCCCGCTCTCCCCGCGGGCCCTCACAGCACGAGGTCCGTCATGTCCTTCCTCGCTCGCGTGGAGCGCGCTGGCGCTTCGCACTACGTCCTCCCCCGCGTCGGCGGGATGCTCACTGAGGTCCACGCCTTCCTCTCCGAGGCGCTTTTCGCGCAGACCGACGAGGCCCTGTGGTCTCAGGCCGCCGCGTCAGCCTCGGTGCCCGGCGCCACGGGGATGTACCTCATGCCCGACACCCACCTCGGGTATCACCTCCCCGTCGGCGGCGTGCTCGTCACCGAAGACACCATCCTCCAGGCGGGATCGGGCTACGACATCTCGTGCGGCGTGGTCTTCATGGAGGTCCCCGGCCTCCACGCGGGAGACATCGTCGACCCCGCGAAGCGCAAGCGCTGGATCGAGTCCGTCGAGCGCCGCGTCGCCACGGGCGTCGGCTCCGACCGCCCGCGGCTCATGCCCTCGTTCTCCCCCCGCGAGGTCGAAGACGTGCTGCGTCACGGCGCCAAGGCCGTGGGCGTCTCCGCCGACCTCTGCGAGCGGCAGTACATCCCCGTGCCCGAAGACGTAGACCTCTACGCCATCCCGCGGGCGCGCGAGAAGGCTGGGCCCCAGATGGGCTCCGTCGGCGGCGGGAACCACTTCGTCGAGATGCAGGTCGACCGCGACGACGGCTCGGTGTGGGTGATGATCCACTGCGGCTCCCGCGGCTTCGGCTGGCAGGCGGCCAACTACTTCTTCTACGAAGGCGCGCGGCTGCGGGGCCTGCCGTCGAACCGCCGCGAGCAGTCGTGGCTCCGCGCCGACGAGCACCTCGGCAAGCTCTACTGGGCCTGGCACAACGCCGCCGCGAACTTCGCCGTCGCCAACCGCTGGACCATCGTCGAGGGCATCCAGCAGGCGCTCGGCGAGGTCTACGGGGCGCGCGCGAAGCCCTACTACGAGATCAGCCACAACCTCGTGCAGCAGGAGACCCTCGTGCTCCCCGACGGAACGACCAAGCGCGGCTTCGTGCACCGCAAGGGCGCGACGCGGGCCTTCCCCGCGGGCCACCCCGACCTCAAGGGAACCCGCTGGGAGAAGACCGGCCACCCGTGTCTCATCCCGGGCTCGATGCTCGACGGGGCGGCGATCCTCTTTCCTCTGGAGGGCGCGTACCGCTCGGGCTGCTCGGTGAACCACGGCTCGGGGCGGGTGATGGCGCGCGGCGAGGCCAAGCGCGAGCTCGCGGCCCTGCACGACGACATCGACCGCGAGATGCAGACGATCACCCGCACCCTGGGAGGCGTCGAGGTCACCGGGATCGTGGGCAACACCGAGCGCACCCCCCTCGACGAGTGCGGCCACGTCTACAAGAGCCTCGACGCCGTGCTCGGGGTGCTCGTCGACGAGGGCATCGCGCGGGTCGAGCGCCGGCTCTACCCCGTCGCGAACATCAAGGGCACGGACTGACGAGGCGGCCGCAGCGTTCGCTGGGGTTAGCTTCGGAGCGAGCGCTACCGCTGAGCGCAGCAGGCCGCGTGCTTGACCAGCCG
>JAEYZO010000160.1 GCA_023428035.1 Pseudomonadota bacterium
GCCCCGACGGTCGCGCCAGCGTCGAGGCCCGCGAGGCCACCGCCGACCGCGGCGAGCGACGCGCCGAAGGCGACGAGGGCGAGGGCGAAGGCCGCGTCGCGGGCGCCCTGCTTGCGAAACGCGGCGAAGTATCCGGGCCCCGACGAGAGGCCGAGGGTGTAGACGAAGAGCACGAGCCCGAGCTGCGGCACGATCTCTGGGAGCTTCAGCGCGGGGTCGATGGCGCTCGCGGCGAGCCCGACGAAGAGCACCGCGGCGACGCCCACGCCCACGCCGAGGACCTTCGCGCGGCCGAGGAGAAAACCCAGCGCGGCGACGGTGAAGAGGAGGAGCAGCGGTTCTTCGCGGAGCAGTGCGCCCATGGGTGGAGCCCCGCGGTGTACGACGGATCGCGACCCGCACAAACCCGAAGCGAGGATAGGGCATCCCGGTCATGACGCCCGGGTGTACCGCCGCTCCCGCGCCGCGATGCGCCCGCGCAACGCGCCGATCGGGGACCTTCGAGACGCGCACCGCGACTACGCTCGCCCTGCTCGAATCCCCTTCTCCTCCGCGTCACGTCGCGACCGGCGCCTCGACGACCATCACGGTAGGGCCGTCGAAGCTGGACGCGCGCGCCAGCACCCTCCCCGCGCCATCGCGCGCCGAGCAGAGACCGTGGCCCGTCGCGCGGAGCACCGTGGTCCCGGTCAGCACCGCGGCCCAGACCGCGCTGCGGTCATGGATGTCTTCGAAGCCCGCCCAGTCGTTGGCTGGCGCCACGAGCAGCCCCCCCGCCGCGCGCACCGGACCCACGAGGTCGGCGTAGTCGAGATCGACACAGAGCACCGCGGAGAGATTCCAACCCCTCTCGAGAGGAAACGGCCCCGGAGGCTCGCGCGTCCGAGGCGCGGGCTCGATCCCCGGCGCGGGGTGTTGCTTGTCGTGCTCCCAGCGCGTCCCCGAGGGCTCGTGGATCGTGAGCGTGTTGGTCGGCGTCACGGCGTCGAAGTGCGGCGCGACGATCGTCACGTCGAGCTCCCGCGCCCACTGCGCGATGGTCGAGCGCCAACGGGCGACGTCGTCCCCGTCGGCGCGCACGACGGCCTCGGGCAGCACGATGAGCTCCGCGCCTGCGCGCGCCGCGCGACGAACGTGAGGCTCGTAGCGCGCGAGGGTCCCTTCGACGTCGCGATACTCGGGAGAGCGCATGGGCCAGAGAGGATCCGAAGGGCGGTCCGGGGGCGGAGCGCCGTTCACGACCACGGCGGCGACCCGCACGCGCCGCTGCGAAGCGATGGCCCGCCGCGTGCGCGCGAGAGACCGCGCCGCGAGCGCCAACGCCGTGAGGACCAGCGCGCCGAGGAGCAACGCGAGCCAGGGAGCGCGCGCGTCGCCGGGCGCCAGCAGACACATCGCGACCGACGAGAGCGACAGGAGGGTGGTGACCGTCGCGTCACCGCCGATCCATCCCGCGCGCAACACCGCCGGCCACGGCTCCTGCGTGCAGGCGAGGGCCGCGTAGATCCATCGCGGCGCCCCGGCCCGACGCATCGGCTGAGCGGCCAGCAGCGCGACCAGCGGCAAGAGCGCGGTGAGCAGCAGCGCCGAGGGCCACGACGCGCGGAGCAGGTCGAAGGCGACGCCCGCGGCGCCCGCCACGATCCCCCAGCCGATGGCGCCGAACACGAACCCGAGCCAGCGCAGGTGGGCAGGCTGGGACCATGTGGCGGCGCCATGGAGCGCCGCGCCCAGGAGCGCACCCGCGACGGCCGTCCATGGGCCGCAGCGCGAGAGCGCGAGGCCGAAGGGGCAGAGCGCGATCCACGCGAGGAGCGGCGCGCGACGCGCGAGCACCGCGAGGAGCCCGCTCCCGATCCCCGCGCCTACCGACATCCAGACCATGGCGTTCATTCCCGTCATGCTGGGCGCGACGCGGGCGACCCGCGATGGGTCGATGGACCTATGGCGTTCGCTCGCCGCCTCGGCGGAGGCCGATGGCCTCGGCGCGGTTGCTCACATCGAGGCGGCGGTAGAGCGCGCTGAGCTGATTGCGGACCGTATAGAACGACGTGCCGCGCGCCGCGGCGATGGCGCGCGTGCCCCAGCCGAGTTCGAGGTAGTCCAAGAGGTCGAGGTCCGTCGGGGTGAGCGCGGGCAGCGCGGGCGCGGGCGACGCCACCGCGCGACACGCGACGGAGAGAGCCGGCACGAGGCGCTCCGCTTCGGCGAGCGCAGCCGACGAGAACCGGCCTCCTCGCCGTCCGAGCGCCACCATGCCGAGGACCCGCTCGCCCTGCCGCGGAAGGACCAGCAGGGTCTCGGTCCCGCCGACGGGTGCCATGACGTGTCGATAGAGCTGAGTGCGCTCCAGGCGCGCTCCGAGCACGCCCCGGTCTGTCGCGACGCCGCGGCGCAGCGCGCGCTCCTTCACCGGCCGCACATCCTGTTGGATCGTGATCCAGCTCGCCGCGAGGGCGGCCCTGGAACCGTCGGGGAGGCCCTGGATCGCGTGCACCTCGCGGGTCCCTTCGCGCGCCACGAAGATCCCCACCTCCGCCTCGAAGGACGCGCACAGCAGCGCCAGCGCTCGCTCGCGCAGCTGCGCGGCGTCGCGCGCCTCATGGGCCAGCTCGATGAGGGCGTGTTCCATGTTCATCGCCGTGGGTGGACAGCGCGCGTCGGCCACGGGTTCCTGCTCGGGGGGTGTGCTGTGAAGGGCAGCTCGACCTCGGCGCGTCCCGGCGCGTAGTCGTCAGGGCATGTTCGGGCGCCGCGGGCTTGCGTCGCTTCGACGGCGCCACGCCCGCCGCTTCGAACGCCTCCTTGTGATCCGCGAAGCGCCCACCAGCGGATCGCGACGGGTCGAATCGCCCGTCTCCGCGAGCGGCCGCCGAGCCTCGTCAACGAGCTCTCGACGCTGCTCTCGCGCGCCGAGCTCCGCGCTCGCCGCGTTGCCCCGGCCGCTGCTGGAGGCCTCGGACTCCGTGGGCGTGGCCGAGCGCTCCCCGAATCGGATGGGACCATCCCGCCCCGCGAAGTATCACCGCCCGATCCGCCGGTGGCGCAGCGACGGGAGGTTCGCCCGCACCTGCGCGAGCCGCTCGGGGTCGACCTCGGCGGTGATAACCCCGCGCCCCTCGGGGAGCTCGCTCAGCACCGCGCCCCACGGGTCGACGACCATCGCGTGGCCGTAGGTCTCTCGTCCGTTGGTGTGCGCGCCCCACTGCGCCGCCGCGAGCACGTAGCACTGCGACTCGATCGCCCTCGCCCGCAGCAGCACGTGCCAGTGGTCGCGCCCCGTGGGCACCGTGAAGGCCGCGGGCACGCACAACAGCTCGGCCCCCTGGTCGACCAGCGCGCGGTACAGCTCGGGGAAGCGCAGGTCGTAGCAGACCGAGAGCCCGAGCCTGCCCGCGCCCGTGTCGACCACCACCGTGTCTTCACCGGGCGCCACGCTGCTCGACTCGTCGTAGACGCTCCCGTCGGCGAGCGACACGTCGAAGAGGTGCACCTTGCGGTAGCGCGCGGCGACCTCTCCGTCGGGCGACACCGCGACGCAGGCGTTGAACACCCGCGCGCCGTCGTGCCTCTCGGGGACGCCTCCCCACACCACCCACGCATTGGTCTCCCGCGACGCCTCGCGCATCGCCTCGCCGATGGGCCCCTCGGGGGCGACCCCCGGCTCGAAGCGCTCGGCCACCGCGAGCTTCGCGGCCTCGCGCCCGAACATCGCCACGTTCTCGGGCAGCACGATCAGCCGCGCCCCCTCGCCCGCCGCGCGCCTCACCAGCTCCCTCGCCTCGGCGAGGTTGCCGCGGAGCTCGTCGCTCGAGGTCATCTGCGCCACGGCCACGCGCGTCCGCTCGTTCATCGCTCCCTCTCTCCGTCGCGCGTGAAGCGCGTCGCGCCCGACCTCATCGCCCGCCGCACCGCGGGGAGCTCGCGGCCCGTGAGCGCCGCGACGATCACCGGAGCCCAACGCTCGGGCACCCGCGTCGCCCTCCACGTCGCGTGGGGCACGCGCACCTCGACCACCGCGCGTACAGTGATGACCTCGAGGTCTCCTCGCGCAGAGAGGGCCGAGAGCTCCGGCGCCCACGGAGGCGCGCATCGGCGCCACAGCCGCGCGGCCTCGTCGCGGAGCACCGACACCATGGGCTCGACGGAGAACACCGGCGCGTCGTGAGGGATCGAGGGCGCCCCAGACGGAGACCGCGCGCGGCGCTTTCGAGGAGTGAGTGTGGGGGCGGGCTCCGCGAGGCCCGCGAGCGCCACGGCCCGCAGTCGTCGGAGCACCTCGGAGGGCATCGCGGAGGTCAGCGCCCGCAGGGAGACGCGCTCGCCGACGAGTGGCAGGGACCGCCCCCGCCGCAGCAGGACGAGAC
>JAEYZO010000168.1 GCA_023428035.1 Pseudomonadota bacterium
GCCTCGGTCACCCGCAGCGCCGCGCCCGCCGTCACCATCGCCCGGGGAAAGCTCCACGACCACGCCCGCGGCTCCCGCGGTGTCGCCGTGACGGGCTGCGAGCCCGCCGCGAGCCCCGGGTCGGCCACCTGGAACGGGAGCGTCCCGTCGCTCGCCTGGGTCACCGCGGCGACCACCACCCGCGCGCCGTCGAGGTCGGCGGGCGCCACCCGCAGCGTAACCGCGCCCTCATCGACGCTCGTCTCTCCCACGTCGAGCAGCGCGTCGCCCGCGAAGCTGTAGACCCTGAAGCCCCGCGCCGGGCGCGTCGACACCGTGTTCGACCACCCGCGGTACCCGCTCGCCGGGGAGCGCGCCTCGTAGACCACCCGCAGGCTCAGCTCGGTCGTGGGCACCTCGGGCCTGCACAGCGCCACGCCCGCGGCCACCGCGCAGCCCGTCGCGCAAGCTTCGTCGACCCAGCGCGCGCCCACGCAGCGCCGCAGCGCGCCCGACTCGTCGCACGCGGTCGCCCCCTCGCGGCACTCGCCCGTGAGCGCGCACGAAGCGCCCCCGTCGCGCTCCACGCAGCGCTCGCTCGCGCCGCAGTCCGTACGGATCACCACCGCGCCGCCGCCCTCGTCGAGGTCGCCGGCCTCCTCCCGAGACGCCCCCACGCAGCGGCCCTCCAGGGGGATCCCGCCGCAAGGGTCCGCCGGGGGGAGGTCTTCACTCACGACGCCGACGTCGGGGGTCGCGTCGGGCGCGTCCTCGCCCGCGTCGACGACGTCGGTCGCGTCGGGCGCGTCGGTCGCGTCGGGCGCGTCGACCACGTCGGGCGCGTCTTCGCCGACCTCGCTCGCGTCGCTCACGTCGCTCACGTCGGCGGCGACGGTCGGGCGCACGGTCTCGCTCCCGCACGCGGCGAGCGCGAGGGAGAGCGCGACGAGCAGGGCCGCGCGGCTCACCGCTGCGCCCCCATGTCCACCGAGGGGCCGAGCGACGCGCCGCCCACGGTGAGGGGCCGCGAGGTCAGGGGCGGCGGAGATGGTTCGGGCTCCGAACGACCGAAGCGGTAGCGCGCCGTCGCGTAGACCCCGTGCGACGCGTCGCGGGCCTCGGCCACGAGCACCAGGTCCTCCGAAGGGGTCGACGCATAGGAGATCACCACCGGGGCGTCGACCTCGGCGCCGGGGCCAGGGGGGAGCTCCCACCGCTGGGCCGTGGTCACGGTGACCCCGCGAGGCGCGCGCACGGTGACGGTGAGGGGAAGGTCGAAGGGCGCGCTGCGGGTGACCCTCGCGGTGAGCTGGAGCGGGCCCGACGCGGGCGGGGTCTCAGGGGCGACCCACGCGACGGTCACCGGCGAGCGCTCACCGTGGAGCGAGAGGCTCGCCGGGGGCGGAGGCGTCGAGGGAGCGGGCTCGCGGCGCGAGGCGCACGCGAGCGAGAGGAGGCAGAGGAAGACCGAGCGGCGCATTGACGGTCGCGACGGTCGCACCGAAACGGGTGTCGGTCTACCGGCCCCCCGCCTGCGCGGCGACGGCGGCGGCGGCGCGCGCGGCCTCGTCGGGGTCGCCGAGGTAGTAGTGCTTCACCGGCTTGAGGTCTCCGTCGAGCTCGTACACCAGGGGGATGCCCGTGGGGATGTTGAGCTCGGCGATGGCGTCGTCGGAGACCTTGTCGAGGTGCTTCACCAGCGCGCGGAGGCTGTTGCCGTGCGCGCCGATGATCACCCGCTGGCCCAGCCGGAGCTGCGGCACGATCGCGTCGTACCAGTAGGGCAGGAAGCGGTCGACCACGTCGGCGAGGCACTCGGTGGCGGGGAGCACGTCGGGCGCGAGGCTCGCGTAGCGGGGGTCATGGCGCGGGTGGCGCTCGTCGTCGAGGGAGAGCGCGGGCGGGCGCACGTCGTAGCCGCGGCGCCACTGGAACACCTGCTCGGCGCCGAAGCGCTCGGCGGTCTGCTTCTTGTCGAGGCCCTGCAGGTCGCCGTAGTGCCGCTCGTTGAGCCTCCACGAGCGCTGCACGGGGATCCAGCCCAGGCCCATCTCGTCGAGGGCGAGGTTGAGGGTGGTGACCGCGCGGCGCAGGAGCGAGCTGTGCGCCGCGTCGAAGGCGTAGCCCGCCTCGGCCATGAGCTGCCCCGCGCGGCGGGCCTCGGCGAGGCCCTTCTCTGAGAGGGGCACGTCGGTCCACCCGGTGAAGCGGTTCTCGCGGTTCCAGTCGCTCTCGCCGTGGCGGAGCAGCATGAGCTTGGTGGTCATGGCCCGCGAGGATGCCACGGGTCAGCGCAGCCCTGACGCACCGATCGCGCTTCGCCTACCAATCCCCCACCACGACGTGGGAGCCCGACAGGAACGACGGGTCCACCACCACCCCGGTGGGCTCCCGGGTCACCGCGTCGAGCGCCGTCAGCCGCACTCCCCCGTCTACACGGTGCGTCACCAGCAGCCACTCGCCGTCCCGCGACAGCGCGACGCCCCGCGGCTCCACCAGCTCCAGCACGCCCCGGCACAGACCGTCGTCCGCGCCCCACGCCGTCACGCAGTCGCCCAAGGGGTGCGTCGCGTACACCGTGCGCGTCCTCGGCTCGATCAGCACCGAGAGGGCCTCGCCCACCACCCGCGCGACCACCTCCGCGGGCTCCCTCCGCGCGCGCAGCGGGCCCTCCCCCAGCCGCAGCGAGCCCGCTCCCCGCTCGCTCGCGCCGCGCCCTGG
>JAEYZO010000183.1 GCA_023428035.1 Pseudomonadota bacterium
ACCTCGGGGAGCAGGCGCCCGGGCTCAAGGCCGAAACGCCCGGGGACCGACACCGACCGCTCAGCCCTCTCCCGCGCGTTGGCCTTCGAGGCGGTCATAGTGGCGGTAGCCCAGCTTGTCGAGCGCCTCGGGCGGCGCGAGGTGGATGTCGACCAGGGTCTTCAGGTCGTAGGTGCCCGCGAGCACCGGCGGGCTGTACGCCCTGAGCGCCTCGGACGAGCGGAAGGGCTTGAGCGGCGTGAGCACCTGCATCGGGTGCGCGTGGACGAAGTGCGCCCCCGAGAGCCGCGAGTAGCCCGGCGTGCGCGGCGCGGTGATGACGTGGGGCGTCGCGAGGAAGGTGCCCCCGGTGAGGATCTCCCACTGCTGGCCCACCTGCGCGACGATGCAGCCGTCGGGGGCGCGGCCCCGCACGCGGTGGCCCGAGGGGGCGTCGGGGGTCGCGCGGGTGCGGAGGTAGAGCCCGCTCTCGGCGTCGGGGGGCGGGCAGCGCTTGCCCTCGGGGTCGAGGAAGCGCCCGCCCGGGAGCAGGGTGAGGAGGTTGAAGTCGGTGTGCTCCTCGCCCCAGAGCACCTTCGCGTCGACCTGAGACTGGGAGAGCGGGAGGTAGCGCAGCGCGCGGGTGACGTGGGGCCCGCCCTCGACCATGGCGGTGAAGGTCGCGGGGTCGAGGCCGAGGGAGAGCGCCGCGCCCTGGAGGAGCTCGAGGCCCGCGGTGTGGAGGGCCATGCCCATCGCGAGGTACCTCTCGGCGAAGCCGTCGATGCCCTCGGGCCAGACGTTGTCGGCGTAGATCTCGGGGTGGTCGACCTTGCACGCCGGGTCGAGGGGGACGGCGGCGGCGAAGTAGCACTCCTTGAAGTCGGGCTGACCCTCGGCGGCGACGGCGTGCTCGGTGTTGGGCGGCGTCCACCCGCGCTGGTACCAGATGTCGGCGCGGGCGAGGGGGCGCTTGTCGGCCTCGGGTCGCGCGGTGAGCTTCGTGAAGACGTCGTAGTAGCCCTCGAGGATCTCAGGGGTGACCCCGTGGTTGCGCGCGTAGACGAGGCCGAAATGGCCGAAGCCCTCGCGGATCGCGGCGGCGGCGTCGTCGCGGCGGGGGCCCCCCGCGCGGAGGTCTTCGAGGTCGATGGTCGGGATCGCCAGGGAGGGGGAGCTCATCGAGGGTGTCGCTTCTGCGCGCGGGGCGTCGGGTGATGTTTGCGTTGGGGCTTGTGCTCCGGCGCGCCGCGGGACCATACCAGCGCCCCGGAGAAACACGATGGCGCTCTCAGACGGACTACGGAAGCACCTCGACGAGCTGGTGCGCGCGCACCGCGTGGTGCTGTTCATGAAGGGCACGCGCTACCAGCCCTCGTGCGGCTTCTCGGCCAGCGTGGTGGGCGTGCTCGACTCGCTCCTGCCGGAGTACCACACGGTCGACGTGCTCTCGGACCCGGCGGTGCGCGACGGGATCAAGGCCTACAGCGACTGGCCGACGATCCCGCAGCTCTACGTCGACGCGAGCTTCGTCGGCGGCGCCGACATCGTGCGGGAGCTCCACGCCTCGGGGGAGCTCGCGAGGATGCTGGGCTCCGACGCGACGGGCCCGCGGGTGCCCGAGGTGACCTTCAGCCCCGAGGCCGCCGCGGCGCTCAACGACGCGCGCAGAGACCTCGCGGGCGACGACGCGGGCTCGGTGCTGCGCCTCGAGGTGTCGTCGGGCTTCGACTACGACCTGTACTTCGGCGCGCCCAACGCGGGCGACGTGGTGGCGCAGACCGCGGGGGGCCCGCTGCACATGGACGCTCCCAGCGCCGCGCGCAGCGACGGCATGAGGGTGGGCTGGGTGGTCACCGCCGACGGCGGGGGATTCAAGATCGAGAACCCCAACGAGCCCGCGCGGGTGCAGCAGCTCTCGCCGCGAGGGCTCAAGGCGATGCTCGACGCGGGCGAACCGTTGGTCATCGTCGACGTGCGCACCCCCGAGGAGCGGGAGACCGCCCACATCGAGGGCTCGCGCCTCCTCGACGCGGCCTTCGAGCACGAGCTCCTCGCGATGGACCGCGGGGCCCCGCTGGTCTTTCAGTGCCACCACGGGGTGCGCTCGCTGCGCGCGGCGGAGCACTTCGCCCGCAAGGGCTTTCGCAAGGTCTACAACCTCCAGGGCGGCATCGACGGCTGGTCGGTCAGCGTCGACCCGACCGTACCCCGCTACTGATCTCAGGGAGTCACCCAGCGATGTCGAACCACCCCACGGACTTTCAGGGCGACGTGAAGGAGGCGATCCGCGCCGCCCTCGCCGAGCGCATCTCCGACGCGGCCATCACCGTCGCGGGCGGCGGCGGGCACTACACCATCGAGGTCGTCGCGCCGGTCTTCGAGGGCAAGGGCATGCTCGACAGCCACCGCCTCGTGCTCCAGTCGATCGCGCACCTGATGAAGGGCGACATGGCCCCGGTGCACGCCGTCGACTCGATCACGACGCGGGCGCGCTGACCTCGGTCGCCGCCGCGGCGATCTCAGCTCGCCCCGCGGGCAGGGTGATCGTGAAGGTGGTGCCGTAGCCCACCTCGCTCTCGACCTCGATGTCTCCGCCGTGGGCCTTCACGATCTTGAGCGCGATGGCCAGGCCCAGGCCCGTGCCGTCGGCGCGCGTCGTGAAGAAGGGCTCGAAGATCCTCTCGAGGTTCTCGGGCTCGATGCCGCGGCCGTGGTCCTTGACCGCGATCTTGAGCGAGGTGCCCACGCGGTACGACTCGAGCTCGACCGTCGCGCCGGGCTCCGACGCCGACGCGGCGTTGTCGAGGAGGTTCACCAGCAGCTTGCGCAGCCTCGTCACGTCGAGCTCCACGGGCCCCGGCTCGGGCCTCTGCGCGGTGACCTTCAGCGAGAGCCCCCGCTCGGCGTAGATGGGCGCGAGGGTGCGCGCCACCTCGGAGAGGAGCTCCGAGACCACCACGGGCTCCGTGGTGACGTTGAGCGGGCGAGAGAACTCGAGGATCTCGGACACGGAGCGGTTGAGCCGGCCTATCTCTTCGAGGGCGATGTCGAGGTACTCCCTGTCGGCCTCGGCGATGCCCGCGCAGCCCCGCACGATCTGCACGTTCATCTGGATGGACGTGAGCGGCGTGCGGATGTCGTGGGCCACGGCCGCCGCGAAGGCGCCCAGGGAGGCGAGGCGGCGTGACTCCTCGAGCTCCCGCGAGAGCCGGTCGCGCTGCCGGGCGGCGCGCGCGGTCTCGGCGTAGAGGGCGTAGTTCTCGAACTTGAGCGCGAGGTGCTCGGCCATCGCCGCGCAGAGGTGGATGGTGGGCCGCCCGGGGCGCGGGCGGGGCAGCACGAGCAGGCCGTGAAAGGCCCGGCCGCGGGAGACGGGGACGAGCACGCCGGCGTCGAGGCGGTCGATCCAAGCGCCGAGGTCGGCGGGGAGCTCCGGGAGGTGGTCGGTGGTGTAGAAGCGCTTGGGGTGGGCGTTGATGAGGGCGACGAGCTCGGGGTCGACCTCGTCGTACTCCTCGGGCGCGACGGGCCCCGCGCGGAGGAAGCGCACCTCGCAGCGGTCGGCGCGGTAGATGGTGGCGGCGACGAGGGCGAGCACGGCGCCGGGCGCGACGAGCTTGGCGGTGGAGGCGATGGCCTGCTCGAC
>JAEYZO010000233.1 GCA_023428035.1 Pseudomonadota bacterium
ACAGGGGGTTGGTGAACGCGAAGGGCTGGCCGTTGGAGTGCGGGAGCACTCGCTCGAGGTCGCCCGCGGGCCCGCGCGCGACGGCGATGACGAAGTCGCCGGGGGAGACCCGCACGGGCACCTCGGCCTCGAGGCGCTCGGTCTCCTGGCTCGGCGGCACGGGGAGCGTCGAGACGACCGCGCCGTTACGGAGGATCTCCACCCGCTCGACGCGGATCCACGGCGCGGCCACGAGGCGCACGCGCATGGGCGCCTCGATCGAGCCAGAGACCTCGACGGTGTCTCCGGGCTCGTAGGACCCCGTCGAGAGGAAGAGCATCGGCCCCGAGGTGACCATCGCGCGCCCACGCCGGAGCGCGCGGAGCACCGCCGCGGGGTCGGGGGCGGCGTCGGGGTCTGAGCCCTCGGCGGGCAGGTCGTCGGGGAGCAGGTGCACCATGGTGCGGGGCCAGCCCGCCCACTGGTACGCGATGGTGTGCGAGTCGCTCGAGCCCGTGGCGACGTAGCGCGCGCCCGAGGCGAGCAGCTGCGTCCAGTCGCGCATCACGGCCTCGACCTCGAGAACGCGGCCCAGGTAGAAGCCGTTGAAGACCTCGACGGCGTCGTAGCCGGGGTCGTACTCGGGGGACACCGCGCGGTTGGTGCGAGGGTCGAGCCCCGTCACGTCGAAGTAGCCGATGTTGGTGGGCATCCGGGGGTGGTTCACCTGGATGAACCCGTCGGGGGTGTTGGCCCGCACCGCGCGGAAGATGCTGCGCGGGCTCACGTTCAAGAAGGGCGGCGGCGCGCCGTTGGGGAGCTCGGGGTCGGGGCGGTAGGGGAAGACGTTGAAGTGCCCCCAGGGCTGGGCGCTGCGGTCGGTGGTGACCTCCACCGCGGGCACCCACGAGAGGCGCGAGCGCCAGGGCTCGGGCAACAGCGCGACGCCCTGGGCGTAGTCACCCACGACGTTGTGCTCCGTGGGCGCGGCGAAGCGGACGTCCTCCGCGGTGAGCGACGCGACGCGGTCTTCGACGGCGACGCGGGAGTCGAAGCTCCGCGCGGCGTGCACGTGCAGGTCGCAGCCGACCCAGCCCGGCAGGGAGAGCGCGCGGCGCAAGGGGGCGCGCACGTCTCCGCGCATAGAGTGCGTGACGCGCACCTCGGCGGTGTAGAGCGTCCACAAGGGGCCGTGGCTCACGGTGACGGAGTACTGCCCCGGCGCGACGGGGAACTCCGCGCGGCCCTCCGTCGCGATCACCACCACCCCCGCTCCCGCCGCCGAGCTGTTCGGGCCGAGGAAGGGGTCGGGCGTGGGAGGGATCCCCCGCACCGTGACGCGCACCGGGAGCGCGGCCTCGCTCTCGGCGTCGCGGGCCTCGACCCTGATGCGCGCCCCCGGCGGGAGGACCAACTCCCGCGGGACCACCCCCGTCGCTCCGGGGTCGACCCGCAGCGCGACGGGGTCTCCAACGGCGTGGCCCGGCGCCGTGGCCCAGGCGAGGTAGCCCCCTGGCGCGAGGGGCACGGTCACCCGGTCGTGGGTGGGGCCCGCCATCAGCACCATGCTCCCGTCAGGGCGGCCGATCATCACCGTCGCGGCCTCGGCCTCGGCGCCGATCACCCGCAGCGACTGCTCCGCCACGGTCTCTCCCCGGGCGATCATCACCGCGCGCGCGGCGGTCGAGAGGTCGCCCTCGAGCACGAACACGGTGAGCCGGTCTTCGCGCGAGGCGCGGGGCGCCAATGGTTCAGCGGCGTCGAAGACCTCGGTCTCGGGCTGCACGCTGCGGGTCTCGCGCGCGGTGGTGTTCCACGGGCGCTCTCCCACGGCGTGGTAGTCGAGGTTGCCGCGGAGGCGGGCGACGGTGACCGAGAGGCCCTCGCGCGAGAGGCCCATCCACGGGCCGCGGCCGTCGACGTCCTTGTCGAGGGTGCCCGCGCCGGGGGCGAAGGGGGGGTCGCCGCCCCAGTTCAGCCGCGCGCCGAGGCGCAGCCCCGCGACGGGGCGTCTCCCGCGGTGCGTGACCCGGGTGGTGACGTGCAGCGCGCCCCTCCCTCGCTCGGGCACGTAGGTCCGCTCCACCTCCAGGGGCTGGTCGCCCGCGCGGGCCCAGCCGTGGAGCCGCAGGGCCGGCGCTCCGTGCCACTCGATGACCTCCAGGGTCTCGTCGCGCAGCGCGAGGTCCCTCTGCCCCGCGCGCAGGAGGAACTCCATCGTGCGCAGCGACTCGACGCCGAGGTGGTCGGGGTGCCTGAACTGGCTGATGGTCCCGGGGTGCTCGTTGCGACGTCGGTTGAGCGCGCCCGCGACGGTGATCCGCATCGCGCGGCTGTGGATCAACCAGTCTCCCTCCGAGGGCGTTCGGTCGCTGCGCCTCGGGAGCGTGAGCGCGGCCTCGCGCGAGATGCGCCGCACCTCGGTGCCGCCGAGCGAGAGCTGCGTGCGCGCGCGCACCCTGCACCCGGCGAAGGCCATGACCACCGCGACGACGGCGGCGCGGGTCACGGCAGGCGCACCCAGTGGGGGGCCTCGGGGTCGAGGCGAGAGCCGTCCATGCGGCGGGCGCCGAACCACAGGCCCTGCGCGCGGAGCTCGTCGGGCGTGGCGGGCACGTCGACCACGGCGCGAGAGACCTCTCCCACCCGCGTGAGGCTCGGCAGCATCACCCCCTCGTAGGGCAGGAACGCGTAGGTGCGCTCGGGGTCCTGCCGGTCGAGGTGCGGGCGCATCGGGCCCCAGCCCACCTCGAGCCCGAGGTCGTGCGGCCACCGCCGCTTCGTCACCAGGAGGATCGTCACCCGCGACCCGCGAGGGATGGGAG
>JAEYZO010000243.1 GCA_023428035.1 Pseudomonadota bacterium
CTCGAGAACTGGGCCGCCGACCCGCGCCCCGCCCGCGCCATCGAAGCCTTCGCGCGCGCCATCGAAGACGGCGGCGGCGGCCTCGTGCCCCCCGGCGACCTCTCGCTCTGGCGCCGCTTCATCGAGCCCCGCGGCTCCGCGCGCACGCACTTTCGACCGTCGAACCGCGTGGGCGAAGCCCTCGGCCCCCTCGCCCTGGTCTTCTCCCTCTACATCATCGCCGTCGGGCTGATCCTCCGCCGCAACCGCCAGAGCCGCTCGCCCCTCGCCGTCTTCTGGAAGCTCCCCGCCCTCGGAGCCGCCGTGCTCGCCGGCATCTACGGCGTCACCCACGCCCTGCGCGCCGGAAAGAGCGAGGCCCGCGTCGCGGTCTTCCTCGACCTGGGCTCGGGCTCCTCGCGCGCCATGCGAAGGGTCTTCGCCACCCTCACCGCGGGCCGCTCCACCCGCGTCGACCTCGCGCCCCCGCCCGGCCACGTCGCCCTCGCGCACACCAGCGGGAGCGCCGCGTCGGGCCTGCTCCAATGGGACGGCGCGCGCCTCTCCGTCGACCACGCCCGCCTCTCGCTCTGGGAGACCGGCTCGGTCTACTCCGAGGGCGTCGTCCCGCTCGGAGGCCCCGTCACCCTCACCCTCGCCGAGGGCGCCGCGCGCGTCGAGAACCGCTCCGCCCTCCCGCTCCGCGAGGGCGTCTACATCGACGTCGACCGCCGCGCGTGGGCCGTGCCTCCCCTCGCGCCGGGCGCCTCGGTCACCGTCGAGACCACCGACCGCGCGCGCTCGTTCTCGCCCACCGCGT
The DNA here is from genome assembly GCA_023428035.1 of Pseudomonadota bacterium. GTDB lineage: Bacteria > Myxococcota_A > Polyangia > Polyangiales > JAEYZO01. The sequence continues at coordinate 800 of JAEYZO010000243.1, forward strand.
CGCGGGGAGACTCCCTCTCGGCCACGCTCTTCGAGGCCATCACCGCGGGGCCGGGGAGCGCCGTCGGCTGCGCGCAGTACTACGCCACCGCGGCCCTGCCCGCCGACGTGGGCGCGTGGGTCTCGCGCTCGCGCTTCGAGCTCGCCCGCGGAGACGCCCTCCTGCGCGTGGTGGCCATGCCTGGCCTCGACCCGCGAGAGCAGGCGGGCGCGCTCCCCCGGCCTCGCCTCGGCGCGTACACCTACGGCGCGTACAACGTCGAGAGCGTGCCCGCCGTCGTGGTCGAAGACGCGTCCACGCCCGCTGACGTGAGCGTCGACGCGAGCGAGGAGGCCGGCCCGTGATCGAGTGCAAGGACGTCGTGCAGGTCTTCGGCGACCGCACCGTGCTCCACGGGGTGAGCTTCGAGGTGCCCGACGGAGAGGTCTACGGCTTCATCGGGCCCAACGGCGCGGGCAAGACCACCACCATCCGCGTGCTGGCGACCCTGCTCGCGCCCACCTCGGGCACCGCGCGCGTCGACGGCATCGACGTGGTCGAAGACCCCACCGCCGCCCGCAAGGTGCTGGGCTACATGCCCGACAACGCCGGGGTGTACTCCCGGGTCACCGCTCGGGAGTACCTGGACTTCTTCGCGAGCGCCTGCGGCATCCCCCTCGACCGCCGCGCGCGCCGCGTCGACAACGTGGTGGAGCTCACCGAGATCGGCCCCCTGCGCGACCGCGAGGTGATGGCGCTCTCGAAGGGCCAACGACAGCGCCTCCTCCTCGCGAGGACGCTCCTGCACGACCCGAAGGTGCTGATCCTCGACGAGCCCGCGAGCGACCTCGACCCGCGCGCGCGCATCGAGCTGCGATTGTTGCTCGCGGAGCTCGGGCGCATGGGCAAGACGATCTTGTTGTCGTCGCACATCCTCACGGAGCTCGCGGACCTGTGCTCCTGGGTGGGCATCATCGAAGACGGCCGCGTGCTGGCCTCGGGCCCGATCGACGCGGTGCAGGCCCGGATGCGCCCGGGTCGGAGGGTGAAGCTCACGGCGCTGGCGAAGGGCGAGCTGGTGGAGCCCGCGGCGCGGCATTTCACCTTCGTCACGGCGGTGAGCGCGGTGGAGGACGAAGACCTCCCGGCGGGCGCGAGCGCGTGGGAGGTGGACTTCGAGGGCGACGACTGGCGCATGGCCGAGGTGGTGACCGCGGTGGCGGCGGCGGGGGTCCCGTTGATCGGCGTGGAGCCCGAGGGCAGGGACCTCGAGCGGCTCTTCATGGACCTCACCGCGGTGCGAGAGGAGAAGGGCTCGTGAGCGTGATCGACCGGGCGAAGGCTGCGCTGCGAGACCCCAACCCCATCGTGCGGAAGGAGCTCCTCGCGACGCTCCGCACGCCGCTCTACGTGCGCGCGGTGGTGGTGTCGCTGATCGCGCTCGCGGTGCTGGTGGTCTCGGTGGCGCTGGGCGTCTCGGACAACGACGACACCACCGAGGCGGGGCGGGTGCTCTTTCAGGTGTTCATGGGCGGGTCGTTCATGGTGATGGCCCTGGTGGGCCCGACCCTCGGAGCGACGGCCATCGTGCAGGAGCGCGAGGCGCGCACCCTCGACGCGCTGGTGCTCTCGGGCCTCGGCCCGCGCCGCGTGGTGTGGGGAAAGCTCCTGGCGGTCTTCGCCGCGATGGCCTTCATCCCGCTGGTGTCGGTCCCGATGCTGGGCGCGGTGGTGTTGTTCGGGGGCGTCTCGATCGGGCAGATCGTGGCCGCGACCTTCTGGGTGATGGCCCTGGGTGCGTTGGGGGTGGCGCTGGGCGTGGCCATCTCGGCGCGGGCGCAGAGCACGCGCATGGCGCTGCTGGGGGCGCTGCCCGCGTCGCTGATGGCGGCGATGGTGCTGGGTGGCGTGCTGGCGGCGGTGGGGCACGACTTCGCGCGGCGTCACTCGCTCACCCTCGACGGGCCGTTCTTCTTCGCTGACGCGTACTTCGCGCTGCCCTTCGGGAGGGAGTACCTCGCGACGCTGGTGCTCTTCCCGCTGGCGATCACGGGCTTGAGCTTCTGGATGTGCTGGGCCCTCGCGCACAGCGGGTTGCTGGAGCCCACGCAGGACCGCTCGCTCCCGCTGAAGCGCTGGGCCCTGGGCTCGGCGCTGGTCTCGGTCGCGGTGCTCGCCGCGTGCGCGCGGCTCTGGGCGGTGAACGCCGAGGGTCGCCGCGCGATGGCGTGGGTCTTCGTCTCCGTCGCGGGCTTCGTGTCGCTGGTGTTGAGCTACGCGTTCGTAGGCGAGGCGACGACGCCCACGCGGAGGATGGAGCGCGAGCGCCCCGGGG
>JAEYZO010000351.1 GCA_023428035.1 Pseudomonadota bacterium
CCCACGACGACTAAGCGCCGCCCGCGGGCGAGCGAGACGCCGCCGTCGAGGTGAAGGCCGAAGAGAAGGCCCCCGAAGAGAAGACTGAAGAGAAGGCCGAAGACGAAGACCCGGGGCTGATGCGGACGCGGATTCCGTTCGGGCCCTTCCTCGCGCTGGCGGCGCTGGAGTACCTGCTCGGCGCGGACGCGTGGGTGGCCGAGTACCTCCGCCTCGCGACGGGGGGGTAGCGACCCTTCGCGCGCGCCCACGGCGGTGACGCCGCGAAGGGGGTCAGTCTCCGTCGCGGATCCACTCGGCCATGCGCTCGCCGATCATCAGCGTAGGCAGGTGCGTGTTGCACGTCGGGATCGTGGGCATGATCGACGCGTCGGCCACGCGCAGGCCCTCGACGCCGAAGACCCTCCCATGCGCGTCGACGGCTCCCTCGACCGCGCTCGCGCCCATCGGCACCGTGCCGCAGGGGTGGTAGCCCGAGTCACACACGGTCCGCACCCACGCGTCGAGCGCGGCCCTCGCCCGCAGCACCCGCGTCGGAGGGAACACCGGCGTCGCGAGCGCGCGCATCGCGGGCGTGTCGGCGCAGCGCAGGGCCACCTCCAGCGCGTCGACGGCCTTCGCGCGGTCCATCGGGTCGTCGAGGAGCCGTGACGTGATGACGGGTCTCACCGCGGGGTCGGCGCTGGTCCAACGGATGAGGCCGTGGCCGCGGGGCTTTCCCACCTGGATCATCAGCGAGACCCCAGGGATGTGCGCGAAGGGGAAGGCCCAGAACGAGCCCGCCTGGATCTGCAGGTCGTTCTCGTGCGCGCTGCCCTCGCTCCGAAAGCGCAACGCCGTCTGGATCAAGGGGTCGGTGGTGTGACTCACGCCGCGCTTCGGCCAGAGGAAGAAGGCCGCGCCCGGGTGGTCGAGCAGCCGCGCTCCTACCGCCGAGAGGTCTCGGGTGAGCGCGACGCCGAGCGACTCCACCACGCGACGCGGGCCGACGCCCGATCGAAGCAGGATCCCCGGCGTCGCGATGGCGCCTCCCGAGAGCACCACGGCCTTCGCGCGGATCACCTCGACGCCGCCCGCGCCGTCGACCTCGACGCCCACCGCGCGGCCGTCCTCGATCAGCACGCGACGCACGGGCGCGCTCGCGCGGATCGTGAGGTTCGGACGCGCGCGCACCGCGGGGGTGAGGTAGCAGCGCGCCGCGCTCATGCGCTGCCCGTTGATCTTGTTCATCGCGTGAGGGCCGTAGCCCTTCGCCCGCGGGTCGTTGTGGTCGTCACACCTCGGAAAGCCCAGCGAGGCCGCGGCTTCCATGAAGGCGCGCTGCCACGGGACCAGCTCCTCCGGAGGGTGACGTCGCAGGGGGATGGGGCCCGACTGCGAGTGCCACTCGTTCACCACGTCGAGGTCGTTCTCCAGGCGCTTGAACGCGGGGAGGCAGCGCTCCCACGCCCACTCGGGCAGGCCCAGGCCCGCCCACTCGTCGTAGTCCGAGGGGACACCCCGGAGCGCGATGCAGGTGTTCACCGCGGAGGAGCCCCCCACCACGCGGCCGCGGGGGAGCGGGAAGGTCAATCGCTGCTGCTCGTTGACCCGGTGGGTGAAGCCCCAGTCGTGGGACTTCATCGCGTTGCGCGTGCCGTCGAGGAGGTCGCTCGGGAGGGCGCTCGCGTCGGGGTAGTCGCGCCCCGCCTCGAGGAGGAGCACCTCGCGGTCTGAGCGTTCGGTCACCCGCGCGGCGATCACGGCCCCCGCCGCGCCCGCCCCGCCCACGATCGTGTCTGCGCCCTGAGCCATCGGGCGAGGGAGCATAGTGCGTCTCGTCGGCGGGAATGGGTGTAGAACCGCGGCCACGGTGCCCGCCGCCCCGCCGAAGCTCCTGACGGACGACGAGGTGAGGGCGCTCCAGCCCGTGATGCTGGCCTTCGCGCGCCGGTCGGTGCGCGACGTCGAGACCGCGCGGGAGCTCGTGCAAGAGGCCCTCCTCGCCGCGGTGGCCGCGCAGGACGGCTTCGCCCACCGCTCACGGCTGCGAACCTGGGTGGTGGGGATCCTCTCGCACAAGATCGCCGACCTGTTCCGACGGCGAAGGCGAGAGCCCCTGCTGCCCGGCGACGACGACGGGGGCCCCGAGCTGGTGACGCCGCCGTCGCAGTCTCCCGAGAAGAACGCCTCGCGGCGGGAGTCTCTCGCCGTGATCGAGCGCGCGCTGGGGGAGATCCCCGAGCTCGAGCGCCTCGCGGTGCTGATGGTCGACGTCGAAGACCTCGACCACGCCGAGGCGTGTAACGCCCTGGGGGTCAAGCCGACGCACCTCCGCGTGCTCCTCCATCGCGGCCGTCACCGGCTGCGAAAGGCCCTCGAAGATGCTGCTCTGTGACGGCGTGCGGCGCGACCTCAGCGACGCCATCGACGGTGACCTCCCCGCGTGGCGGCGCGCGGTGATCCGCCTGCACCTCGCCGTGTGCGGGCCCTGCGAGGCCCTCGCGCGCTCGCTCAAGCGCACCGTCGACCTGCTGCGTGAGCTCCGCGACGAGCCCGTGCCCGACGACGATCAGGGCCGCGGGCCCACGTAGCGCGCCCGCGGCCGCAGGAGCCCTCGGCTCTCGCGCTGCTCCATCACGTGCGCGGCCCAGCCCGCGGAGCGACCGAGGGCGAAGAGCGTGGTGGCGCTCCCCGAGGGCAGGCCCAGCGCCGTGGTG